>QHXM01000214.1 GCA_003222945.1 Acidobacteriota bacterium | reverse complement strand
GCGCAAGATCGAGCGTCAGCTTATCGCCGACATGCACTTCAACCGCGCGGCGCAGAAGCTTCTTGAAGCCGTGAGCCTCTACCGCCAGATCGTAGTTGCCGGGCGTCAGGAAAAGAATTGTGTAGTTGCCGGACTCATCCGTCGTAGCCCACGTCGCAAGGTTGGTCGCAACGTTTGTTGCAGAGACTCGCGCGCCCTGCACCGTAGCGCCCGCCGCATCCGTCACGCGACCTGTAATAGAACCGCGAAACTCCTGAGCGTTCGCAGAATAAGCGAAGAGTATAATGATGAAGAGATAAAAACAGGAGATGCGATTACGGCTCGAATGAGCTTGGGGGTCGTTCATTCATCCCTCCTGTTCTTTGATGTAACTACGGTAAGGTAATCTCTCGAAGTTATTCGACCTGATGCTGCTGAAACATTTGATGCAGATCAGCCCAGTTACACTTTGGCATAAATGTCTGCAAGCCCAAGCGTACATTGAATGGAAGCTAATTCAACAACACCTTCCAGCGAGCCTATGTCTGACAACAACCATCGGCCATCTGGCTGTTTGACGTACTGCTCAACTTTATACTCATCCTGAGAGATAAGTAAATATTCCGCAAGCGTAGAAATCATGCGGTAGTAACTGAATTTCTTGATTCGGTCATAAGAGGCCGTCGAAGGCGAAAGAACTTCGACAATCAAAGTTGGGTTGAGCAGCGTGTCGAAGTGATCATCCTCAAATTTCGGGTCACAAGCAACGACGACATCAGGGTAGGTGTATAAATCGGTTGCCGGAACTCGCACGCGCATGTCGCTTGAATAAACCTCGCAATTTCTACCCTTCAATTGCTGTAGAAGCGAAGAGGCGGTGTTGATAGAAGCAAGGTTATGCTTACGGCTTGCGCCGACCATTGCGAACATTTCGCCTGCAAAATATTCGCTTTTGTACTCGGCCTTGCGCTCAATAGCCAGATACTCTTCAGGCGTCAGATATGTTTTGGGCTGGCTGGACATAAAAGCGTTTACACTCTCAATCTACTTGAGAGTAACTTTATCACGCAGGCGGTTCAGGATGCGAGCCTTATAAGTCTCAGGCGTTCTGTGAATCGCGGGTCGGAGCGAATGTCGTCCAGGCGCGGGTCAACTTTGAGGTGGATGTAATTTTCGTCGCGCTCATCATAAGCGCGATCAAGCCACTCGAAGGCCAGGTCTTTCTCTCCGAGGGCAATGTAGATTAGAGCTATCGAATAAGGAGAAACATAACTCTTCTGATTGATGAGTCCTTTCAACTGCTCGATTATCTTCAGAGCATCGGCGCGTTTTCCCGAAACGGCAAGGGCATGACCGAGCGCAGCTATCATTTCGGGCTTGCCTTCTGAAAACTCTGCGGTCTTCGATAAGCCAATGGCGTTTTGAAACGAGGTGATAGCATCCCCGTACATCTTCTTTCCTTCGTAAGCAAGGCCCAAGCTCCAGTGCGTGTCAGCATATTTAGGGTCTTGCGGGAGCGTCTTCTGTAGATGATCTATTGATTCATCGAAACGATGCGCCCAGTAATATGCGCGGCCTAAGCCTGTGCTTATAGAAAGAGAGAGCGGGTCAAGGTCGAGAGCGCGCCTTCGCTCAACGAGCGATTCGTCGTGCCGCCCCAATTCCGAAAGATAGACGCCGTACCACTGATAAGCGGTCGCGTAGCCGGGTTTCAATTCTATCGCTCGCTTGAATTCACTCTCTGCCCCGGACCAGTCCCACTCGTAGGAGAGCTTTATCTTGGCAAGCGAGGTGTGAGCTTCCGCGAGGTTCGGGTCAATCTTCAAAGCCTGGTTTGTCTTCTCTATTGCGATGGGCATGGACTCTTTCGGAGACATCTGCAAGAGATTGCCAAGAACATAGCAGTCCGCAAGCCCCGTGTACGCCAGAGCGTAGTTCGGGTCAAGGTCAATCGCCTGCTGAAAGTTCTTTATAGCCTCGCGCAAATCCTCCGGCCTTCGCCTGTTCCAGAGATAGCGCCCTTTCCAGTAGAGTTGATAAGCCGCAGAATTCTCAGTGTAACGTTTGGCAAGTTGCTTCTTCTCTTCGCCTGTAAGTTTCAGCCGTAGGTTCTCGGAAATCTCGCGCGAGATTTCATCCTGAAGCGAGATGATGTCTGAGACCTTGCGATTGTAGTTCTCGCCCCAGAGCCTTGTTTGCGAAGCAACGTCAACAAGCTCTGTCTGAATCGTCAGGTTGTCTCCCATCTGAATGACGCGGCCTGTGAGAACAGCGCGAACGTTAAGCTCCCGGCCAACCGATTGCGGGTCAACCTCGCGCCCCTTGTAGCGAAAGACGGAACTGCGTGCGATAACTTTCAGATTTGGAAGCTGCGAAAGACTATTGATTAAACTCTCCGTCAACCCATCCGAAAGATACTCTGTGTTTGCGTCGCCGCCTACGTTTGCGAATGGAAGCACCGCGACGGAATTTATAGCCTGAGCGGGTCGCGTGAAATACCAGAAAGAGAAGGCTGCGACTGCCAATGCGAGCACGATGACAGAGACGCTCATCACGCGACTTCTGCGCTTCAGGTCGCTTGCTCGCAGAACCTCGCTCAAGTTTGGATGAGCCATAGGCGTGCTCGCGGTAACGACAGGGAATTGACTTGTGCCCGTTCCGGCAGTCTGTATGCCTCCGGCCTCTGCTGTCTCTCTGGCGCGCGCAAGCTTGACTTCAAGCTCAAGGTCCAATCTGAGCGCACGTAAATCTTCAAGAAACTCTCTGGCGGTTTGATAACGTTTGTCTCTATTTTTGGCTAGCGCGCGGTCCAGAATCTCTTGAAGTCTCTGCGGCGCTTCCGCGACGTAAGTGTAGATTGGCGGCGGCTCTTCTTTTAGAATCGAAGCGACGACCTCGTGATTCGTTGCGCCAGCGAAAGGAGACTCGCCCGCTATCATCTCGTAGAACACTATGCCGAGGCTGAAGATGTCCGTCCGTCCGTCAACCTCAAGCCCTCGCGCCTGCTCAGGCGACATGTAGCGCGCAGTGCCTATGACTGCTCCTACGTCCGTGTGAACCTGCGTGACGGCTTCCGGGCTTGTGACCTGTTTTTCCAGAAGCTTTGCAAGACCGAAGTCAAGGATTTTGACGTAGCCGTCCTCGCGCAGCATTATGTTTTCAGGCTTGATGTCGCGGTGGACTATATCTTTGGCGTGGGCAGCAGCAAGCGCGCTCGCCGTCTGAATGGCAACATCAAGCGCCTCTTCAATCTTCATCTGCCCGCGCGCTATTCGATCACGTAAGGTTATGCCTTCGATGAACTCCGTTGCGATGAAGGGAATGGGCGCGTCCTGCTCTATCTCGTGAATCGTGATGATGTTCGGATGGTTTAGAGCCGATACGGCGTGAGCCTCCTGGTTGAAGCGCTGCATACGCTTCTGGTCCGAGACGACTTCCACGGGAAGAAATTTCAGAGCGACTATGCGCTCAAGCTTCGTGTCCTCCGCCATATAGACTTCGCCCATGCCGCCCGCGCCAATCTGCGCGCGGATTTCGTAGCGGCCAAAACGTGTGCCTGTAGGAAATGCTGTAGTCATCGGGGCGAAACCGAGCCAGTCTGAAAGAGACTCAAGTGAGCAGAGTCAAAGGAACAGAGTTAATTTACAAAAGCGCGCGACCGTAGCAATTCTAGCCGAGTTGAGGTGAAAAGCAAGAACGAAGCTAAACGATGAATGATGAACGCTGAACGCGGAATGAAAGAGAAAAGCTTTTCTATTCATCGTTCATCGTTCATCATTCATCGTTTCTCATAGACTATCTCGCCGCCGATGACTGTCATCAGGCACTCGGTCTTTAGAATATCCATCTCAGGAATCTTCAATATGTCTGCGGATAGCACGGTCAAATCCGCAAGCTTTCCAACTTCTATCGAACCCTTGATCTTCTCTTCAAAGGCTGCCATCGCAGGCCAGAGTGTGAACATCTTCAGTGCCTGCTCGCGCGAGACTCGTTCCTCTGGATGCCAACCTTCGCCGGAAAAGCCTTTCATGTCTTTGCGCGCAACAGCAGCGTAAAATTCGATCATGGGTTCGCCGCGCTCAACGGGCGCGTCCGAGCCACCGGGAACGATTACGCCAGACTTTATAAAACTCTGCCACGCGTAAGCTCCTTCGAGCCGTTTGATTCCCAGCCGCGCAGTAGCGAAATGCAGGTCGCCAATTGCGTGCGACGGTTGCATAGAAGGAATCACGCCGAGTTTGGCAAAGCGCGGGAGGTCTGTCGGATTTACAATCTGCGCGTGCTCAACTCTCCAACGCGGGTTCGGAATCTTTCTCTGGTCCGGCGGCACAGCTTTGAAAGCCTGTTCGTAGAGATCAAGAATGATTCGATTGGCGCGGTCTCCGATTGCGTGAGTCTGAACCTGTATCCCACGGCGCAAAGCCTCTTCAAACATTGGCAGCAACTCTTCAGGCTTCTGCGTTAAGAAACCTGACGTGTCGGGTTTGTCCGAGTAAGGTTCAAGAAGCGCCGCGCCGCGCGAGCCTAACGCGCCGTCGAAGACTACTTTGATTGTGCGAAGCGTGAAGCGGTTATCGAAGTTGCCGACGCTTGTGCCTTCCTTGAGCAGCCTGGCCGAATCCTTCGTCGGACCATAAACCGCCTTGTAGATTCTGAGCTTAATCTTGCCCTCCTGATAAAGCTTCTTGTAGAGAGCAACGTCGTCGTAGCTTCCGCCAGGGTCTTGAATCTCGCACCAACCAAGACGGATGCTGCGCTCGACGCCTAGCAATACGGCTCGCTCTGTGTCTTCGGCGGTCGGCGGCGGGATATGTTTAGTGACTAACGCTTGAGCGTTATCGAGCAACATTCCGTTCGGCTCGCCCGATTTATCTTTAGAGATTTCGCCGCCGAAAGGACTCGGCGTGTTGCGATCAATGCCAGCTATCTTCAAGGCCGCGCTGTTTGCCACAGCGCCATGACCGTCCGCGCGGCGTAAGAAAACAGGATTCGCGGGCGAGACGCGATCAAGGTCTTGTCGAGTTGGAAAGACAGGCGGCTTCCAGAAAGTCTCAATCCAGCCGCGCCCCGTCACCCACTCGCCCGGCTTCGCCTGGTCAACGCGCGCTTTAACTTTCGTCAGAAAATCTTCGAGGCTCGCAGTGCCTTCCAAGTTGAGCGTCATCTCGCGGAAGCCAACGCCGATCAGGTGATAGTGCGCGTCCGTCATTCCGGGCAGGACCGTGTGGCCTTTGAGATCAACCACGCGCACACCCGCGCCTTCAAACTTCTTCGCGTCCGCGTTCGAGCCTACGAAAACTATGCGGCCACCTTTGACGGCGATTGCTTCGGCGTGCGGCTGTGCGTCACTAGCCGTATAGATGTTGCCGTTCTCGAAGACGATGTCAGCCGTCTCGACTTTTGAATTTATTGAGATGAGACTGAGCGCGACCAGGAGCAGGGCGAGCGTAAAAGTTTTCATTGCATTCCTTTCAGTAAAGCGAGATTTATAACGGGCCGTATCGCTGACGAGCGCATCTTATAGATAGCTTCTGCGGCAGAAATCCTTATACCACTGATTCGCTTCCGCTCATATAGCGATGTGAGCAGTTTTTCAATGAACCATTCTCAGCAGCAAAGATTCTTGGAAGTCGAATGGGCTTGCCATATAATCCACGCGCACGTTTTAACTATAGGCATACAAGCTCTTGCCAAACTTTTTCAAGAAGGACTCAGACCTGACATGAAAACAGAAACGCTCAATCTTGATACGCCGAACGGTGCTACAACTGCACACGTTGCGCTCCCCGGTGACGGGAACAGAAGAGAGGCCGCAGTCATTCTCATACAGGAATGGTGGGGCATCAACGATCACATACGCGACATAGCCAGCCGCTACGCTGCGGAAGGTTACACCTGCATTGCGCCGGACCTCTATCGCGGCAAGGTGACGAAAGACGCTGAGGAAGCTTCAAAATTGATGCACAGTCTCCAGACTGAAGACGGCATGACGACAATCAGAAGCGCAATAGAGAAAGTGCGGCAAAAGTACGGCGTCGAAAAGCTTGGCATCACGGGCTACTGCATGGGCGGCTCGTTCGCTCTGCGCGCGGCTTGCGAGATTGACACTCTCGCGGCATCCGCTCCCTTTTACGGCGACATACCAGACGAGAAGACCTTGTCGCAACTGAAAGTGCCGACGCTCTTCATAGCCGGAGCGCGCGACAACTGGATCACGCCGGAAAAAGTGAACGAGCTTAAAGAGGTCGTGCACAAATATAAATTGCCCGTTGAAGTCGTAAGCTACGATGCGGACCACGCTTTTTTTAACGACACTCGCCCGGAAGTCTATAACGCGGAAGCTGCACGGGACGCTTGGCAGCGTGTTCTTAACCTCTTCAATGAGCGTTTACAAACTTAAGAAATAAGGTCCAGAAAGCGAACGGGCGGAAAGCGGGGCGGTCATAGTCTTTATGCCCGACGCCGCTCTGCTTGGAAGGACATTGCGCCACACACGCTCAGAAATGACTATTAGTAGATTCAAACGAGTGTGGTCG
>QHXM01000152.1 GCA_003222945.1 Acidobacteriota bacterium | reverse complement strand
GATGCTAAGTTCGATCTGACGGCCTATTACGTCTCGGCGGAATCGCTTCAGAAGGCTTCGGCACCGGCAGCGCCCGGTGCTCCAGCGCAAGGTGCGCCACCTGCACAGGCCGCGCCCGCCCCAGCGCAGCAGCCAGCCGGAGCGCCAAACATACAGATTCCTCAGAAGCAACTAAACTAACGCCGCACATCTTGTGCTGCAACCTTGAGAGCAAATCATGAAGACTTACGGAAAAATGATTCGTTACTGCATCGCTCTTCTCGCTCTTTTCTCTGCGTTCGCATTGAGCGGTGCGCAGTTAAGCGCCAATGCTCAGGAAGCGAGCAAGCCGAAATCACAATCTAACAATTGTGAGAAGGGCGACCCGTTCTGCAAATACGTTCCGCCCGTGAAAGTTAAGAGGGGCGCGAACGCTAAGCCTGTTCCGATCCCTGTGCCTTCTATTCAGGAGCGCATCGAAAAGTATAAAGCGGAAAAGTTAGCCGCGATGAATGCTATGCGTCCTGCTCCGAAGCCAACGACAGCCATCCTGCTCGGCGAGATGCAGGTCACAGGAATCTTTCGCACCCCACGCGGTTACGCCGCCATGATAGAGGCCACTCCCATCAAGCTCTCCTACGTCATCTATCCCGGCGAAACCTTCTACGACGGTCAACTCGTCGCTATCGAAGAGGACCGTCTGGTCTTCCGTCACGAGATTCGCTTCACAGATGGGCGAGTTGACAAGACGGTCGAGAACAAACCATTGCGCCAGCCGAACGCCGTCACAGATTCAATGACGGTTTCAAAGGCTGCGACCGACAGCGGCAACGGAGCAACCGCCGCAACCTCGCCTGCTGATGCGCAAGCCGAGAAAGCTCCCACACCCCAAAAGCAATAAAGTTTCCGGTCCGCTTCATCCATACAGGAGCCTGAGCCTGAAAATGAAGCGGGCCATTACACGACACGGACGCGCACGCTTGCTATGAACTCAGGCTGGACCGAAAAAGCCTTGAGCCATAGGGTGTGCGCGCTCTCTTGACAAATAAAATGGGAACGCTTCCGCTTTGTGCGGCGCGCGCTTCAATAACTCTTTCGGATAAGGATTTACGAGCGTAGCGCGTGGCGGACAGTTGCTCCCGTCCCTGAAGGAGGGAATATGCTTCAACACCTTTTTGAAAATATCAGACGAGGAGCGCTCGTTCTCCTGCTGGTGTTTACACTCCAAGTGCTTGCGTTCGCCAGCACAAAAAGCGCGCCGGTTGCAACAAGCGTCAGCGCCTACACGTCCGGCTCGTCCACGCTCATTACAATCTACAGCACCGCGCCTATGGCCTATTCGGTTTCAAGGCCGGACGCGAAAACGATTATGGTGAATCTACCGGGCGTTGATGCTTCACGGCTGGCGGATTCCTACTCAATTCGCTCGCCGCTCGTATCAAGCGTCATCGTCGAGCGCGAACTTCGCGGGCCAGACAACATCACAGCGCACGTGCGCGTTGCTCTGATTGCACCAGCGCGCGACCGCTCCGAGCTTGCTAAGAATAATCTCGTATTGGAGTTGATACCTGTCAACCCGAGCGATGCTTCTCCGCTTGCGAAGAGCCAGGTTCTCACGCAAAACGAAACGGCACAGCAGCAACAGAACCCGCAGGTAAAGCCCACGTCCACGCCGCGACCCAATGTCAACATCACGAGCGCGCGCGATAATCAGCAGCAGTCGCAGGGCGAGCAATACGGCAAGCCCGGTTTTGTCGGCGAGCCTATCAACCTCAACGTCGTCAACGCAGACATACGCGACATTCTCAACTACATCACAGAGCAGTACGGCGTAAACTTCGTCATAGATAATTCCGTCGGCGCAGTTCCTGTTACAGTTAATGTCACGGACGTTCCCTGGAACATCGCCCTCGACGCAATCCTGAAAGCGAATCGTCTGGGCGTTGACGCAAACGGCAACATCCTGCGCATTGCGACCATAGAGGTCTTAGCAAACGAAGCAGCCGCGCAGGAGAAGATTAGCGATGCGCGCTTGAGCAATGCGCCGCTCGTCACAGAGTTCATTCGCCTGAACTACGCACGCGCTTCCGGCACGCTTGCGCAGGCCGCAGGCTCTTGAGAACATCGAAGCTATTCGTCAACTCGTGGCAATTCTCGATCAGCCTGAGCCGCAGGTCGAGATTGAAACGCGCATCGTCATAGCTTCGCGCAACTTCAGCCGCGACCTTGGCGTTCAGCTTTCCGCAGCCGTAGCCAATCTTGGTAGTGGCGGTCTCGGCGCATTCAACACCAACGCCACCACGCCGGGCGGTACTGGAGGAACAGGCGGTACGGGTGGTACAGGTGGCACAGGTGGAACTGGCGGTACAGGAACTACAACGAAGCCAGGTCCGAATCCATTCGGTTTTCCGGGCGGCTTGAGCGGTGGTCCGTCACCGACAGGCACACTTGGCGCGGCTGCTCCCACCACAGTCATAGGTCTGACGACAGGGATCTTCGGCACGGCTCAGATCAGCGCACTCATCACCGCTGGCGAGACCAAAGGCCAGGCCAAGACAATCGCAACTCCTCGCGTAACTGCCCTCAACAATCGTCCCGCTCAGATTGAGAGCGGATCGCAGATTCCTGTTCAAACAACGGGCGCTCTCGGCGTCGTAACGACAACCTTCGTCTCCGTGCCGCTGCGTCTTTCCATAACCCCGCAGATAACGGATGCCGGAACAGTCGTTCTACGCGTCACGGTTGAGAACAACAGCATCAACACAGGGATTGCAGTCGGCGGCGTTCCCGGCATCAACACTCAGCGTATGCAGTCTGAAGTTCTTGTGCCAGATGGCGGAACGACCGTCATGGGCGGAGTGCTTCTTGATACGGAAGGCGAGACTCAGACTCGCACGCCCGGTCTTGCGAGCGTTCCGGTCCTTGGCAATCTCTTCAAGCGAAAGCTCGTGACGCGCGGAACTGACGAGATTCTGTTCTTCATCACGCCGCGCATCTATCGTCCGGACTATCAGGGTCATCCGACCTCCGGCACTATCGGCAACGGCACACGCACGACCACGATCATTCAACCCGTCACGCCCGGCAACCCCTCTACAAATACGCCTACGCCGACGAACCTTGAGCAGCAGCAGAACGCGCCGCAAGCGAATCCGAATACACCGGTCCAGCCTGTGATTCAGAATCCTGCGGGCGCTCCTTCGGGCCAGCCTGCGCGTCCCACCTCGCTCAGCACACGTCCGTAAAGAAGGAGAACTCTGATAATGTTCAAGGAAGCACTTGAAGGAATAATCGAGCGCACTGACGGAGCTACGGGTGCGCTCATAATGGGCGTGGACGGCATAGCGGTCGAGAAAGTCTTAAGCCATGAGGCGCGAGACCTCAACCTGGATGTCGCAGCAGCCGAATTCACCTCGCTCGTTCGCAACGCACAGCGAACGGGCAACGACACAGGGCTTGGGAGTTTGCGAGAACTCGCCATCCAACTCGAAAGCGCAACAGTAATCATGCGGCTCTTCACACGCGATTACTTCATCGTGCTCGCAATGAAGCCGGACGGCAACTTCGGGCGCGGACGTTTCGAGCTTCGTAAAGCTGAGCTTCAACTCGCGCGGGAATTTGTAATGTAAAATCCCTGCGACGCGTTGAGAGTTAATTTAGCTCCGGCAGGAGTTTTCCTACCGGAGCTTTTTTATTTCGACAGAGAGAGATTTCATCCAGTGCCTTCCGGCATCTTGATGTAAGGCATTCCGCGCAGGATTATCTTTTGGCGGCGTGCGAGGCGGCGAGGATTCTTCTGCGGGTTGAAAATATTGAGCGGGCTTGGAATCATCGCAGATAGAAATGCCGCTTCGCTCGCGGTGAGGTCCGAAGCGTGTTTGTGAAAGTAGGTTTGAGCCGCAGCCTCCGCGCCATAAATTCCGTCGCCCCATTCAATGACGTTCAGGTAAATCTCAAGTATGCGGCGTTTCGAGAGCGTGCGCTCCATGAAATAGGTGATGATGGCCTCACGAATTTTTCGGGTGATTGACCGTTCGAGCGAGAGATAAAGATTCTTGGCGAGTTGCTGTGTGATTGTCGAACCGCCGCGTTTGAATGCTGAAAAGTCTGGCAGCCAGCTTGATTGATCGTTTCCGGCCTCTGCTTGCGTCTGCTTCTGCCCTTCCTCCCATGCCTTTTCGATAGCGTCATAATCGAAGCCGTGATGCGTGGCGAAGTTTTTGTCTTCACCTGCGAGCACGGCGCGCTGCAAGTTCGGCGAAATTTTTTCCAGCGGAACCCATTCCTGTATGCGCTTAGGCTCTTCACCACGCGCACGCGCTTCACGAACGCGTTCCTCAATGATCGCACTCGTCTCAGGGTTGTGGTCCTTTAGCCACGCGAGGTTCGGAAAAGTGAGCCACGCATAAATGAGAAAGCCCAGCCCGACGCCGATCAGACCATAAATAGTGAATTTGATAACTCGCCAAACCATCTTGATTGCGGAATGCGGCTAACGGGATTGCGGATTGAAAAAAGAATTATACAGGTTTGGGATTGCACGTGACGACTGATAAAGCGAAGAAGTCAGCGCCGATTGTGCCGATTTCGGATTGTAGAATGTGGAGTGCGCGTTTGAGAAATAGTGAAAGCTTGTCTTTCGCAAATAGCAGTGTCAATTTCCAACTGACAATCTTACCGAAGCTGACCTAAAAGCCAAGACTTAAGAATTCCGGGACGGGCGTTGTCTGTTGCGAAGTATTCTTGAATCAGTTTTTCATAGAGTGCGCTGCGCCCCTTATCCTTGAGCGTGTAGCCTCTGGGCATCTGGCCGCCTGTGATGAATGAGTTGATGATAGTTTTGTCCATAGGCCAATTAAGCGAGCCGAGTCGATCAGGCTTATGACAAGCGGCGCAGTTCATAGCGTGCGCTACAACCGTTTCATCAAAGCCTGCTCCGAAGCGCCCTCCTCGATCCGCCAAGCTTGCCGTAGCGAGTCCCGGGCCAAACCTGCTAGCGTCCAGATACTTATCAAAACGCAGAGTGCCGTAAGAAAGAAAACGCTGGTTGACTTCAGCAACTTCCTGCTGCTCGCCAGAACTCACGCTGCCGTCAACGGGGAAGATAGGAAGAATTCCGCTCTTGTGACATAGCACGCAGTTATCATCGCCGTAACCAAGCTCCCATCGCCCTTTAATTCTGATTGAGCCGTCGCGCATGTAAGTTCGATAAAAATCTTTAAAGTAAGTGTTGTTCGTTCCGTCCGGGTTGAGCATCGCCGATACAACCGAGACGTTACGAATGTGCACGCGTGCTCCCGGATCAGTGATACCGAATTGAACCCATTTTTCGGGAATGCCTTTCTGAGAGTTTCCCGGAACGACTATCAAAAGTCTTCTGTAGCTGTCGTCGTTGTCGGGAGTGCCAAGGTGACGCGACTTGTAGCTGAAGAAGATGAGTTGCTCGTTTGATTCTCTCTTTGAGTTGAGTTGCCGCAGATAAGATTTTGCTTGATCCAGTGTCTCATAACGACTGACGGCTCGTAAAAAATTTGGATCGAGAAGGAACTCGGGAATCTGAACGTACTGGCGCGTCTCTTCAAAGTATTGTTTGTCGGGCACGATGAAACCAAGCTCATGGTCCGGCTGTTGGTCGAGCGACAGCGCTTCAATGTACTCTATAAATTCTCTGTAATGACTGATAAAGCTTTGGTCCTCTGTGAGCTTGCATTGCCTGAGCGTCGTAGCAATTCCGTTTACCGTTCTCTTATAGGCGTCTGACGCATTATCATTATTGAACAAAGTGTGAGCCGCAAGGACAAGTGCATTGACTCTTGCAGCAACCCAGGCGTCCGGTTGTAATTTCAACCGTGCGCAAAACGTAGAAGCGTAAGTAGTGCGGCCAGCAAGCAGTAGAAAGAAGATTGTCAGGCTAATACGAAGACGCATGAGCATACCTCAGCTTAGAAACTAAAGGTGGTGGATCGGATTGATTCAGCAAGACTTCCCAGATAGGTTCTATCAATGAGACGGTCCTATTTTACACTAAAACCGCACCAGCAATCAGTATTGTATCAAGCTTCCCTCGCGTTTTGCGCGGCGGACTGCGCGCGCGAAGACCCAGAGCGAGAAGGGAAGCAGAACGGCCAGGAAGATCAGAAGCGTTACGAGCGGCTCGCTCACCTCTGCGAGTCCCTGACCTTCGATCAAAACGCGGCGAATTCCGTCAAGCCCATAGGTCGGAGGCAACATGCGCGAGACTGCATGGAAGCCTGAGCCTAGCAGTTGCGTTGGAAAGAAGACGCCGGAGAAGAGAGCAGAGCCTGTGCCGAGTAGTATGCCGAACGGGTCGCCGCGCTTGAAGACCATAGCAAAGCTCGCAGAGAGAATTCCCAGACAGGCCAGAACCAAAGTCGTCAACACCAGGAAGATTAACGCGAGCAAAAAGCTTCCTCTGAAATGAACGTCGAAGAAGAGCCAGCCGAAGAATAGGTATAGAGAGGAATGAAAAGTCACCAGAACAAAATCCCACGCGGAGCTTGCGACCACGACAGTCGGAACGCTTATGGGTGAGAGCAGAACGCTCTCCAATGTGCCCTGCATCTGCTCAGAGCGAATCGCGTTTGCCAGGCTTGAAAAACCCGTCATGAAATAGTTGAGAACTGCGAGGCCCGTAATCCACGCCGCCAATGGATCACGCCACTCAGAGAATCGCGTCCCGCTACCGATGAAGATTTGCGAGATGAAATAAAAGGTCGTGACGACGAAAAGAATCGTCAGGATGCGCAGGAAGAATTCCAGCCTGTAGCTTATAGCTAACTGAAAATCGCGCACGACGAATGCGCGGACGCGGCGAAGCGGAAGTATGAAAGCTTTGAACATTAAGACTCTTCCCCCGCTTCGTGTTCTTGTTCGTAGCTTTCAAGAACTTCGAGCAACGTTGCGCGCTCTGTCTCAAAAGAGAGAATCTTGCCGCCGTCATCATGCAGTGCGCGAACGATGCGATCAAAACGGTCGTCGCCCGTCTCGCGCGTGAATGAGACGACGAGCGCGTTGTCCTGCTGTTCAATCTCATCAGCGTCATTGTTCAGGATTTGATGAACGCGCTCGCGCGCAAGGCCGTTGACTGTAAGCCGGACGCGCTCTGTTTGCCTGTGCTCCGCGCGCAACTCTTTCGGAGTGCCGAGCGCACGAATGCGTCCGCGACTGATGATGGCTATGCGTGCGCAGAGTTCTTCAACTTCCGTCAGGTTATGAGATGTGAGCAAGATCGTCGTAGGCGGCGAACCACCCGCGAGCGAGTTGATTAGTGAACGCATTCGCGCCGCAGCCAGAGGATCGAGCGAGCGCGTTGGCTCGTCCAAAAGGAGGACCAAAGGCTTTGAGAGCATCGCGCGCGCAAACGCCATGCGCTGCTTGTTGCCGGTCGAAAGTTCTCCGAAGCGGCGGCTGACCAAGTCTTTCAACTCGAACTGTTCGACTAATTCGATTATGCGTCTTCGCGCGAGCGCATCACTCAAGCCGTAGAGCCGCGCGAAGAACATTAGATTCTGTTCGACGGTCAGTCGCCAGTAAAAGCTTCTCTCTTCTGCGGTCGCAAGCCCGACCTGAGCGCGCACCTTTTCGTCATCGCGAACGCTGTCGAAGCCCCCGACCTTCACCGCGCCGGAAGTTGGTTGAACGAGCGTTGCGATGATTTTCGTCAGAGTGGTTTTTCCTGCGCCGTTACGTCCGATGAGACCGAAGATTTCGCCAGCGCGAACATCAAAGGTGACATCGCTCAAAGCCTGAACAGGAGGTTTTATACTGCGTCTGAAAAATTTCCTTAGACGCCAGAGCGGTGTGGGGAAAGTTTTAGAGATGTGGTCAATCGAGATAATACGGTCGCGCCGCGGCTGTGCCTGAGTCGCATTCATACTTTCGGCTTAACGCTTACGCTGTCGCGGGTCCAGGTATTCGCGCAAGCCGTCGCCTATGAAGTTGAAGGCAAGGACAGTGAGCGCGATGGCTATACCCGGAAAGATGAGCGCGTGCGGCGCGCTCTGCATCGCTAGCCGAGCGTCGTCTATCATCTTGCCCCACGACGGCGTTGGCTCTTGAACTCCCAGACCTAAGAATGAGAGTGAAGCCTCGGACAGCACAGCGCCCGCCATGCCTAAACTCGCCTGAACGATCAGAGGTTGAATCGCATTCGGAAGAATGTGCTTGACTATGATTCGCAAATCGCCCGCTCCGAGCGCCCGTGCAGCCTGCACGAAATCATACTCACGAACCTTCAGGACCTGCCCGCGAATCAGTCGCGCGTAACCGACCCAGCCGATCACGCACAGCGCAAGAATCAATTTATCAAGCCCCTTACCTAAGAATGCCACGAGCGCAATCGCAAGCAGCAGACCGGGGAAAGCTAAGAATACATTGAAGACGTAACCCGAAATGAAGCGGTCAATCATGCCGCCGTAAAAGCCGGATAAAGCGCCCAGTATAGTTCCAACGAGCGCAGAGATGATTACGACAATGAAGCCGACCTGCAAAGATACACGCGCGCCATAAACTGTTCGAGCAAACACATCGCGCCCCGTCGCATCAGTTCCGAACCAATGCTCAGCCGATGGCGACTGATAGCGCTCCGAAGTGTGCGTCGTCCCTATGTCCTGCCTCGCAATCACAGGTGCAAAGATTGCTGCGAGAACCAGAACGGCGACGATTATGAATCCGAAGATGGCTAGACGATTCATGACGATTTTAGATTTTGGATTTTAGATTTTGGATTGGTGAACGGATTGAACTGAGTTAACGCTCTCGGTTTCAATCCGAAATCCAAAATCTAAAATCCAAAGTCAAGAGACTCTAATTCTTGGATCAAGAAAACGATAAACCACATCAGTTAGTGTGTTGACTCCGATGTAAGTGATGCTGATGACGAGCACGCAGCCCTGAACGACGCGGTAATCGCGGCTTCCTATGCCTTCTTCCAGAAGAAGAGTGCCGATTCCGCGCCAGATGAAAATCTTCTCGGTTATGATTGCGCCTGCGAGCAGCACGCCAAGTTGCAAGCCTAAAATTGTGACAACAGGAATCAGCCCGTTCTTGAGAACATGCTTATAGACGACCTTTCGTTCGCTCAAACCTTTCGCGCGTGCTGTGCGAACGTAGTCTTCGTTCAACTCTTCGATTACGGACGAGCGGACCATCCTAGTCAAGATTGCGGAGAGCGCAGCGCCAAGCGTAATGGCTGGCAGGAGTATGTCTTCTGGATACTCGTTGCCGGAGGCGCTGAACCAGCCCAGCTTGACTGAGAAGAGGTAAACCAGAAGCGGACCGATAACGAAACTCGGAAGGCTGATGCCTATGAGCGCGACGACAGAAGAGAAGCTGTCTATCAACGTGCCCTGATTTTTTCCCGCAAAGACGCCGAGCGGAATTGAGATTAGAACGGCAATCAGCATCGCAGCGAGCGCGAGTTTTATAGTCGCAGGATAGCGTTCTAATATCAGGTCCAGCACGGGCCGGTCGCCGCGAAACGACAGCCCCATGTCGCCGTGCAGAAGGTTGCGCCAGTATTCAACGTAACGGTTGTCCCAGCCGTGCCAAATAAAATGTCTCGCGCCGTTTTCGTCGCGCGGGAAAGAGAAGAAGAAGGGCGGGCGGTCAAGCCCGTGTCGCTCATTGAAATTAGCAATCTGTTCGGGCGTGGCCTGGTCGCCGAGAATAGCTGTCGCCGGATCGCCCGGCACGAGTTCAATCAGGATGGTCACAATCGAGACGACTGTCCAGACGACAAGGATAAGCATTCCTATGCGTCGCAGAGCGCCCAGCAGCTTGCGTCTTGCGGAGCGCCAAGCCGAATGCTTTTTCGGAGCGCCGGTAGTCTCCGGCATGACAGGTATGTTCTCTTCTTCAGAAGGCACGCTGTCGCTTGAACCTTGTCCCTTGAACTTTAGATTGTAAAGACTGAGGCGGATAATAACAGAAAGAGAGCTAAAATTGACAAGAAATTGAAGGCAGCGAATGAAGTCTATTCGACTTTGAATCTGCAAAGAGAGAATGCGGAAAAATGCGTAGCCCGAAGGAAGATGCTTTGCATATACTCTTGCAAGCGGCCCCGACAACCGTTCACAAGCAGGCGCGCATCTCCTTCAGGCTACGGTTCTGGCTGCACCTGAGATTCTCATTTAAGATGTAGTGCAACCAAAATTCAATGACTACGACGTGCGCGTTCCCAGATGAAGCGCAGCAATCCCGCCAGTCAGATTTTTATATTCGACCTCTGCGAATCCAACCTCGCGCATCATTGCGGCGAGCCGCTTCTGATCTGGAAAGCGCGAGACAGAAGTTGGCAGATATTCATAAGCGCCGTGCGAGCCGCTAATCATTCCGCCAATTTTCGGCAGCACGCGCGTAAAATAGAATTGAAACAGCGCGCGAAAGCCTGGAACGACGGGACTTGAAAATTCAAGTACAGCCACTCGCCCGCCGGGCTTTAGAACGCGCCACAACTCTTTCAAACCCTTCTCGACGCTCTGTAAGTTCCGCAGACCAAAGGCGATGCTCACAGCATCGAACGTACGGTCCGCGAAAGGCAGCGCGAGCGCATCGCCTTCGACGAATGGAATCTCCGAAACATTCGTCGCTGCTTTGCGCACGGCTATCTCAAGCATGGGTCGGCAAAAGTCTGTGCCGACAATTCGCGCTCCCGTCAGTTTTGCCAACGCCAGTGCGAGATCGCCAGTCCCGCAAGCTACATCAAGAGCGCGTGCCTCACCTCCCGCCAACACGTCCTGCAAGCTCTTCGCAACAAGCCGCCGCCAACGCTTATCCGTATTGCCGGAGAGAAGATGGTTCAAAAGATCGTAGCTGCGCGCAATCCCCGCAAACATTTCTCGCACGCGGCGCGCATGTTCGCTCAGGTTTGCGTTATTCTTCTCAGGCACAGTTAAGCGAAATTCGTCTGAAGGATGGTTGCAAGAGGCTTGCGAATAACTTGCAAATCGTTACTGCTTCTTAACAGGTGTCGGCGCTGTAGGCGTAGGTGTCGCGGCTGCTTCGCCTAAAATCTCTACCTTGCCTGCGCTCTCAAGAACAGGTTTGAGACGTTCTGCGTTGCCGAGCGCGACCGTTGCGATTGAATTTTCCTTGAAGATTCGCGCGGCAGTTCGTTTTATATCGTCGAGCGTGACGTTTCTAATCTGCCGCAAGCGTTCTTCGATTGAGCCGAGTTGATAAGTCTCTGTGTCGAGCCAAAGGTCTGCGATTGATTCTGGCCGCTCAGTCTGTTTATTCAACTCCGCAATCGCTTCGCTCCTGGCCTTGTCCAATGCGGCCTGCGACGCGCCGCCCTTCGATAGCTGCTGAAGAACTTTTCGTGCGTTTGCGAGCGTCGTTGAAGCAGATGCTGCGGGCACGCTTGCTCCCATGATGAAGATGCCTGGAAGAGCGTGGGCTTCATGCCGGACGAAGAACGCGCTCTTGTTAAGATCGGGTTGCGTAGAAAGCCATAGATCGCGCGCGAGAAGTGCGAGCAAGGTTGCCGAAGCGTAATCTTTATCCGAACGAGAGAGACCACGCACGCCGAGTCGCACCTCAGCCGCGTCTGTTCCCGGCAGATCAACGATGAGAGTTCGCGCATCCGGCGCATCCGGTTGACGAAAAGTAGCAGGCACAGTTGTATCGCTCTTTTCCCAACTTCCAAGAAGCCGTCTCAGGGCGCGCATTGTGCGAGCTTCGTCAACGCCTCCGATTACGACGAGCGTGGAGTTGTTCGGGTTAAGAAAGCGCTCGCGGGCAAGCAGCAGGTCTGCGCGCTCAATGCGGGCCAGAGTGTCGGGCGTTCCGGTCCACACGCGCCCGTATGGATAATCGCCAAAGAGACGACGGGCTACCGCACGATCCGCAAGCAGGGCAGGAGAGACGCTCAATTCACGGACCGTCTTTATACGCGAGTCGCGCAGCTTCGTAATAACTTCGGGCGTTAACTGTGTGCTGACGAGAGCCGTGCGAAGTAGCTCTACGATCCTCTCGAATTCAGAAGCGCGACCCGTAAGGGTGACGTTAATCGTATCCAGATCGGTCGTGACCTCAACTCGCCCGCCCAACTCTTCAGTAAAATATTCGCGCGTCGTTGGGTCTGGAAAGAGCGCGTCGCTCAGAAGCGCCATCATCCCGGATTTGCCAGCCAGATCGAAGGCAGCGCCGCTGTGTATGCGCAGCTTCAGAAAAACATTCGCGTCGCCGGGGCGATTCCAAAGAAGTACGCGCAGACCGTTCAAAAGCTCCGAATGGTGCGGCTCAGGAAGGCTTTGTGCGCGGGACACTGACGACAGGTTGAGCATAAAAGCCAGCAAAAGCGCCATTATCAAGGCTTTTTTGAATAATCGAGTTTGATGCTTCATAGTCTGGTTAAAAGGTTTCGAGCAGCCGGAAATTTCCAATATTTTACAGGAAAAATGTGCGCGGGGAGCCGACCGAAACAGTTTAGATGCCGCTTGAGCCGCGCGTCAACCGTTTGGCCTAAAACTGCATCAAACCTCCGGTCACAAAAGTTGGCTGTGACTTAGTTGTGTTCGGCCAAGAGCAAAGAGTAATATAATCTGGTCTGGATTGCCTTGCGTTAGACGCGTTTAAGGGTCGAAAACCAGCACCCCCGAAAGAAGATTTTAAGTTATCAGCTTCATTAAAGCCTACGGCTCATTCTCGGAAGCTGAATGTGAGGAAAAAGATGAAACAGTGTTCCACCTGTCGGGAAGAGTATGCCGATAAGTTCAGTTTCTGCCCGGTTGACGGCACGCCGCTCGCAGAGAGCGTCGAAGAAGTCATTCAACCCCCTCTTCCTGAAAAGGAGAAGCCAGCCTCTCCTCCTCCTGCGCAGGCGAAAGACGTGGCTGCAAGCCAAATAGTTCAGGCGCAATCCGAGACGCCCGTTACGGCTCTTGTTCCCGTGAACGAGTATCACTTAACGTTCGTTGACGACACAGGGTTGACCAGGCGACTGATGGATGAACTGAAAGTCGTAGCTCACAGTTCAGAACTGACATGGCCTGAGTTCAAACGCGATCCTTTCGGATACACCAAACGATTTATAGTCGGCTATAGCACACTCATCTGGAGATTCTTCTCTTCAAAGAACGTTGCCATAGCCACTTCGACTGCGCTCTTTGTGGTCCTTACCTTCATCATACTGTTTGTCGTCGTAGGAAAGTACCAATACAAGAAACAGATTGCTCAGGCAGACAACGATCTGACTGTTGAGCAGTTGATTAATACGGACGACATCCCGCCAGAGGAAGAGAAGACCAAGCCTGACGAGGGCATAGGCACAGGACAGGGCGGACGTGTCGGCTTCAACAAAGGCAAGGGCGAAGGCTCTAAGCCAAAGTTTGAGAAAGCTGGCGGCGGTGGCGGCGGCGGCCAGGAAGAGGTTCTGCCACCACAGCAGGGCAAGATTCCGCCTCCTTCAGAAATCCAGGCTAAGATTCCAACTACTCCTCCTGTTCATCCGCCGCTGCTTCCAGTTGCAGGCGTGAACATTGATCCTGCTCTTTATAAGAATCTGCCTTACGACAGATTCGGCGATCCCCGCTCTAACTCTCAAGCTACGAGCGCAGGCTCTGGAACTGGCAACGGCATTGGAACAGGAACAGGCGCTGGCATTGGTCAAGGCAACGGTCAGGGCGTAGGGCCGGGCAACGGTAGGAACATGGGCGGCGGCGACCCTGCGGACGGCGGCGGAGGGCGTGGCGGTGGCACAGGCAATAACGGGGAAGACTATGCAAATCGCGTCTTCAACCCGAAGGATGTAAACGTAAAAGCAAGAATACTGTCTCGACCAGAGCCACAGTACACAGAAGAAGCCAGAAAGAATCAGGTCTCTGGAACAGTTGTTCTAAGAGCAGTCTT
>QHXM01000151.1 GCA_003222945.1 Acidobacteriota bacterium | reverse complement strand
GTGCGCGCCGCCCGCGCGCCTTACTCGAAAGAGTTAGAACGCGCATGGTCGCTTTCGATGAGCTTAGCGCGGCGTGCGGCTCGTCAGACTTTTTTATTAACGTCAACACGCCCGAAGATCACGCGAACGCAATAAGGAGGAAAAGTGATGAGTGATGAGTAATGAGTGCTGAGTAAAAGCCAAGTCTTAAACTCATCGCTCATTACTCATCACTCATCATTATGATTGATGTCGCCCCGTAGAACACCAGGGAAAAAACTTCTAAAGATGCTGCTGCCAATCCTCGGGCTGCTGTTTCTTGCCGTTGCGATGACGACTGCTTGGCTCATAATTAAGATCACGCGGCCACCTAGCCAAGCCTATTTAGTAACTCCCGAAACATTCACGCTTCTGAGCGAGCGCGGGTTGAAGGCTACGAACGAAGAGTGGACCAACCGCGATGGAACGAAAGCGCGCGGATGGCTTCTTCGCGGCGCAGAGGGCGCGCCCGCTGTCATTCTGCTTCATCGTTACGGCGCGGACCGCTCGTGGCTGCTCAATCTCGGCGTCAAGCTAAACGAAACTACAAACTATACTGTTCTATGGCCCGACTTGCGCGGTCACGGGGTTGATCCTCCGGTGGCCTGGACATCTTTCGGAGGGCGCGAGGCGGATGATGTTGGCGCGGCGATTGATTACCTGCACTCGTTGAAAGCGCAGGATCGCCCGCTCGTTGGAAACTCGATTGGAATTTACGGTGTCGAGTTGGGAGCTTACGCGGCCTTGCGTGCGGGCACACGCGACCCGAAGGTGCGCGCGCTCGTGCTTGACTCTATCCCCGCTTCGCCGAACGATATTTTGAACGATGCTGTGAAGGAACGGACCGGAACGGATAGCGGCCTGTTTAAGTGGCTCGCTCGCTTAGGCATTCGCATCTATTTCTTAGGCAGTTATGACAACACCCCTTCGTGCGAAGCTGCATCGCAAGCTGGCGACCGCCGCATAATGCTTCTTGCTGGCGATGGACCGAATAATCTGCGCGCTTCGACTCTGGCGCTTGCCCAATGCCTTCCTGCGGGCGCGCAGGTTAACGACAATCTGCCCTTGACTGGCTACAACCTTCCTTCGGCCACGGGCGAGCAGGGCGAAGCTTATGACCGCCGCGTAATAGATTTCTTCGATAAGGCTCTAAGATAGCCTAAGCTGTTAGACATAGATATTTTGAAAGTTTCAGTTGCCACTAGCACAAGCCTAGTGTACAGATGAGAGAGAAAGATGATCGACTTTAGCCGAATGCTTTGGCTAAAGCCACATATTTTTTGCTACCTGATCCTCCAGCTAAAGCTGGAGGCAACTCAAAGAACTTTGGTTACAGAGCACTAGCTTCAGCCAGTGGATAAGAATAGTTAAAACAGAATAGACTAAATTCATTTGGTCATTAACGCGGCTGAAAAAACTCTTCGGATACCTAGCGATTATGAACCACAGCTAGAGTTTGAACCCCATTCCTGCCTATAATCTCTGTTTCAAGTGCAGGATAATTCGTAAGTTTTTCTTCCAACTCGGTCGAGATAATAACAAGCGCAGTGCCGCCCGCTTGCCTTGTCTTGTCTGCAATCTCTTTTGCATCGTCAAAGCGCAAGGTGTCTGCATCCGGTTTGTAGATCAGCCTTCCTGCCGCATAAAACTCCGCCGTGCGGTCTGCGCTCAACATAAAAAAGACTGGCGATGAGCCGTATCCGCGCGCACCTGCCAGGCGTAAAAGATCGCGCACAGATACGCGCTGCGCGATGGGGGCTGCCGCGCAAGCTAGAGCCAGCGCAACGGAAATGAACATCGCGCTGACGATCAACTCAACCAACGTTGCGCGATTCTTCATAACAAAAACGAGAGCGCCAGCGAGCGCGAGCGGCGTAAGTAAGAGTAAGGCGCAGGCAAATGTTATCTCATCGGTCCTGAATGTATAGACAAGTCCCGCAGCCGTGAGCAGAAAAAGAATCGCACCCGTCAAGCGCATCTCAAGCTTTCCAGTCTCGGCGCGAACGAAACTCGACAGGCGCACGCCTGCGAGCAGAGCCGCTCCTGGAAGCGCGGGCAGCACGTAGGCTGGAAGCTTCGATACAGAGAAAGAGAAGAAGAGTACGGGCGCAAAGAGCCATGCAAGAGCGAACACGCGCGCTTTGCTCTTAACATCAGGCCCGCGCCAATCCCAGCCTCGCGCCTTTCCAAGTTCAGCGACCAGAAAGGCCGTCCATGGCAAAGTCAAAAGAGTCATTACCGGCAGGTAGAAGTAGAAGGGCTGCGGGTGATGATATTTATTTGAAACGAATCTCTCGAAATGATGCTGAATGAAAAACTGGTCTATGAAAGGCCAGCCGTGTCGCGCAATCACGGGCGCGTACCAGATGGAAGCAACCGCAAGGGCGAGCGGAACGCCCCACAGCGCGCTTAACAAAAGATTTTTTCCGGGCCACTCTCGCCGCAGCAGATAATAAAGCCCGATCACGCAAGCCGGTATAACGATTCCCACCAACCCTTTCGCAAGCAGCGACAAACCGATTGCGAAGTAAAAAATCGCTAAGAAGTGACGCCTCCGTTTCTCGCTCGCTTCAATCTCAGAGGTGTAGAAGCAAACGAGAGCGAGCGTCACCGTCATCGTCAGCGGAATGTCGAAACTTGCGCCGTGAGAGAAGACGATTGCCCCAACACTTGAAGCGAATGCAACTCCGCTCCAGAGTCCTAACCCGCCGATGCCCTTCTCTTCATCTCTCGTCCGATCAATTCGACTTCCCAGCCAGTAGATGAAAAAGATAGTAAGCAAACCGCAGAGCGCAGGGCCTAAGCGCGCGGCAAATTCAGTGAATCCGAAGAGTTTGTAGCTCCCCATCATCATCCAATAGAGCAGCGCGGGTTTTTCAAACCAAACGTAGCCGCCGAGCGTGGGCGTTATCATATCGCCGCGAAGATACATCTCGCGCGCAACCTCAGCGTAACGCGGCTCGTCCGGTCCGACTAACGGCGATTGTCCCAAACCGTAAAGATAGAATGCTGCGACGGCTAGAAAAAAGATGAGCGCCGTTCGCTTGGCAAGCGTAGAACGTTGCAAGTATATTCTCCTGAAAAGCTATCAGCTTTCAGCAATCAGCAATCAGCCAGAGTTTTTATTAAGGCTTGATGAGTATTAACGAAGACGAGCCTCTATTCAACCTCTCAAGATTGTTTAGGCTGAAAGCTGGTTGGCTGAAAGCTTGAAAGCTTATGAAACCTTTACGCACAGCCGTAATAGGCGTAGGACATCTTGGCCGTCAACATGCGCGCATACACTCGGCCCTTGCAGCCGAAGGCAAGACTGAATTCATCTCTGTCTGCGATATTGACGAAGAGACGGCCCGAAGCATAGCCGCTGAAAGAGGGACTGAGTGGACAACCGATTGGAGAAACCTTATCGGACGCTGTGATGCCGTGAGCCTTGCTGTCCCAACTGAATCTCATGCCGAGATAGCTTGCACGCTTCTGGAAGCAGGCATTCATGTTCTTGTAGAAAAGCCCATCGCTCGCTCCCTCGAAGAAGCGGACCAGATGATCGAAGCCGCAGAGAGAGGCTCGGCGATTTTACAGGTAGGACATCTTGAAAGATTCAACCCCGCGCTCGCGGCACTTCGCCCTTACGTTAAAGGACCGCTCTATTTTGAGATTCATCGCGTGGGCGAATTCACCGCGCGCTCGCTCGATATTGATGTCGTGCTAGACCTGATGATTCACGATCTGGATATTGTTCAATGGCTCGTGGGCGAAGATGTAGAAGTCACAGACGTGCGCGCCGTCGGAATTCCTGTTCTGACCAATCGCGTTGACGCCGCAAACGCGCGCATTGAGTTTGCAACGGGCGCTGTCGCAAACATCACGGCCTCACGAATTGGCACTGAGAAGATAAGGAAGATGCGCTTCTTTCAACCACACGACTACATAGCGGTTGACTACGCCACGCGCTACGCTTCCATCAGCAGTTTAATCCATCCTTCGGGGATTCTCGCGCGTCCCGGAGTTAACACGCGCCGACTTGAGATTGAAGACATAGAGCCTCTGCGCGCTGAGATTGAAGCTTTCTTTCAAGCCGCGCGCGACGGAAGCTCCCCCCTTATTACAGGTCAGGATGGGCATCACGCTCTTGCGCTCGCTCTGCGCGTGCTCGAACGCATACACGAACACGCGGCGCACCTTGGCGTGAGCGCGGCGCGCGTGGATTTGAACAGTGAAAGATGAACAGGCGCGACGACAGAATCACAGCCATGCTTGCGAAGCGAATCGCTGCGAGCGATTTCCCTTCAGCCGTCTATCTGGTCGCAGAGCGCGGTGAAGTCTTGTTGGCTGATGCGCTCGGAGATGCTGTAAGAGAGAAAGAGAGTCACTCTGCAACACTTGACACCATCTACGATCTGGCATCGCTCACGAAGCCTCTCGTTACAGGCTTGCTCTTGGCGATGCTGGTCGAACGCGGCGAGATAAACCTTGATGACACCGTGTCCGGCTATTTCCCTGAATTTAATCTTGATGACAAACGCGAGATAAGTATTCGTCAACTCCTGACGCACACTTCAGGTCTTCCAGCGTGGCGGCCTCTTTATTTAATCGCGCAGGACAGAAAGGATGTTCTGCAAGCTATTGCATTAGAAACTCTCGAATTTCAGCCTGGCACGCACGTTCGTTACAGCGATCTTGGATTCATAACTCTGGGATTCCTGTTAGAAAAACTTTCGGGCGCGCGGCTAGATGAGATAGCGGGTCGCGAAATCTTTAAGCCCCTGAAATTGAACCGCACATTCTTCAATCCAGACAAGGCTTTCGTCACAGAGGTCGCGGCCTGCGAATTGGGAAATGCTTACGAACGCGGTATGTGCGATGAGACGAAGGCTCGCCGTTACAGTTGGCGAGAGAACCTGGTCTGGGGCGAAGTTCACGACGGCAACGCATTTTTTCTTGGAGGCGCGGCAGGCCACGCG
Source organism: Acidobacteriota bacterium (assembly GCA_003222945.1). Taxonomy (GTDB): domain Bacteria; phylum Acidobacteriota; class Blastocatellia; order Pyrinomonadales; family Pyrinomonadaceae; genus QHXM01. The sequence goes on along the minus strand of QHXM01000151.1, from coordinate 8,501 downwards.
GGGCTTTTTTCGACAGCGCGCGAAATTCTTCGCATCGCTTCGCAATTTCATGCGCGTCTCACAGAGTTGCTCCTGCCGGAAACCTGCGCGCTCTTTCGGACCAACATGACGAACGGAATGGAAGAGGCTCGATCCTTCGCATGGCAGTTGGCGGAAACGCCTGAGTCTGCCGCCGGACCAGGTTTGCCGCCCGCGAGCTTCGGCCATCTTGGTTTTACAGGAACAAGCTGCTGGAATGATCCTGCGCGCGAGCGCACCTTCATACTCCTTACAAACCGCACTCACGCCCGAAAACTTCCCTTCGCAAACATAAACAGCGTGCGCCGCGAGTTTCATACTCTGGCTGTTGAAGCGCTCGATGAACGCAAGGCGAAAGAGTGAACAACGGCGGTGCGCGATGAACCAATCACAAAATTTGAGAAGACAGCAACGCGGCGCGCTCGTGTAGCGGAGTTTCTGGGCCTTGAGCGAAACGTAATCTTTGCTTCTGCGGCATTCTTTCTTCTGGGCTTCGGCGAAGAGCTTTGGAAGAGATACTTGCCGAAATATCTTGAGGCGCTCGGAGCAAGCACAACCGTTATCGGATTCTTCGGGACGGTTAGAGATTTCTTTGACGCAATCTATCAATATCCGGGCGGCTGGCTTGCGGACCACTTCGGGCGGCGGCGAGCGTTTCTATCTTTCGTTGCCATCGCATCGGTCGGCTATCTTCTATATCTCATCAGCCCTTCTTGGCCTGTCGTCTTCTTAGGGCTTGCGTTTTCGATGGCGTGGGCAAGCATGGCAAGCCCTGCGGTCTTCGCCGTCATTGGCGATGCGCTCCCACGCGAGCGCCGCGCAATGGGCTTTACTCTTCAATCAATGCTCAAGCGCGTGCCTATGGCCGGAGCGCCGCTCATCGGCGGAGCTTTAATCGCTGCGAGCGACATTAAAACTGGTGTCCGCGTAAGTCTTGCAATCACACTTCTGCTCGCTGCAATCTCAGTTCTTTTCATCGGTCGCATAAATCTGCCCGTCATCAAAGGCGCAAGCATCAACATGCGCGGCGTTTGGCGCTCATTCCACTTTGCGCTAAAAAGGCTTCTAATCTCAGACATCATCATCAGAACCTGCGAGGGAATGGCAGATATCTTCATTGTGCTTTACGTCACAGACATTTTAGGCGTGAGCATAGCGCGTTACGGAGTGCTCGTTGCGATTCAACTCGTCACATCAATTCTCATCTACATCCCCGCAGCAAGAATCGCAGGTCGCATAGGCCGCAAACCTTTCGTCATTATCACCTTCACCTGCTTCGCGCTCTTTCCCATCTCGGTCGTACTCTCAAAGAGCTACGCTTCGCTCGTCCTGGCCTTCATCGTCGGCGGCCTGCGCGAGATAGGCGAGCCTTCGCGCAAAGCCATGATCGTTGACTTCGCAGAACCGCATCTGCGCGCACGCTCTGTCGGCCTTTACTATCTGGTCCGCAGTCTTTCAATCACGCCAGCCGCAGCCATCGGCGGATTACTTTGGAAGATTGCGCCGCAAGTTCCCTTCTTCACAGCAGGCGCTATCGGCGTCGTTGGAACATTCGTCTTCGCAGCAACAGTCGAGGAGCAATACGCAAGCTAAACGGGCGATGATAAAATCAGCCGCGCCGATAGTATAAAGATGGATTTCGAGATAATAGGAAGAATCAGGGAGATAGAAGTTATTGCTGTCGGCAATAGAATTCTTGATGTCGCGCGATTGCGCAAAAGATACGGCAGGGGGCGTTGGAGAAAACTAAAAGGTATTGCCACTGTGCGGCTAATTGATGGTACGATACACACGGCAGAAATCCATTGGTATGAGGCGCACGGCGTGGGGCAGTTTGAATATAAGATCATTCCGCCATTGATTGATTAGTCATGAGAAAGGGTCGAAATCTTCAGTTTGCAGTCTGTATCAACAATGAAGGCTATGAAGCCTCGCTCGAATTTGGCAAGCTATATCGAGTTGTGGCTGACGCTCAGGCAGAAGAGCATGGTTATATGACCATCATTGATGAGAGCGGCGAAGGGTATTGGTATTCTGCTCAACGATTCTTCCCCGTTGAAATTCCTACTAAGTTAGCGCGTGCTTTATCAACATCTATCTAAGCTGATGCGTAGTTCCCCCAAGTCAAAAACAGTCGCTCTGTTAATCGCGCACGCTCTTCTTGTTTCAACTCTTGCACGCGCTCAGGATGCTTCGCAGACGCGACCGCGCCGGGCGCAATCACAGCAGACGAGTCCGCAAACACAGACCAAAGGCGACACCGAAAGACTGGCGGGCGAGCCGACCATTCGCATTGGACTCTCGACTGATGCTCGCTCTGTAACCATCTCAACGAACGGCTCTCAATTAAGCGCGACCGAGCCGAATGGCGGCCAGTTGCCCCTGTCGGTTGCGCGCGTGCGACTCGAAGCGCATCTTCTTGCCCCGACGCCCGCCGCGTCTGAGACCGAAGGATTCAGAGTTGAGATTGCAGGCGCACAAACGCGTGCGGAAGCCGAACGAACAGCTAGAGAGATTCAAGCGTTGATTAGTGAGGCTACTGATACCAGTCTTGATGCAGCGACAGACACCTGGCGAGTGCGTGTCGGCACGAATCTCACTTCCGCAAGAGCAATCGAACTGCGCAACGAAATAGCAGACGCCGGATTTGAAAGTGCAAGAGTCGTTGACGCATCAAGCACTCAGGCAGTTGCGCGCTCGTCTAACTCGAATCCTGTTCGTTCGACCGCGCGCACAGGAGCTCTCCTGCGCGAAGTCGTCGCCTACGCTTCAGGATCATCAAAAATCTTCAACACGAGCGCGCCCGTCACCTTCTCTTCTCAGGATGAAAGAAACGCGCCCGTCCGTTTCAACGAAAAACCATATCGCGGTCGCCTTGAAGTCTTCGCAAATCCGCGCGGCACTTTGACTGTCGTCAACGTTCTACTGCTTGAAGATTACGTTCGCGGCGTCGTTCCTAACGAACTCAATGTCCCGGCGATTGAAGCTCTCAAAGCTCAGGCAATCGCGGCGCGCACCTATGCATACAGGAATCGAAATCAGTTCGCGTCCGAAGGTTTCGATCTACTCCCTTCAACGCGCTCGCAGGTCTATGGCGGTCTCTCGACCGAGCAGCCTCTGACGACGCGCGCTGTTGACGAGACGCGCGGAATGGTTGCGACTTACAGGAACGAGCCTATCAACGCGCTCTACACTTCCACCTGCGGCGGTCGGACCGAAGACGCGGAGAATATTTTCAACGAGGCTACACCGTACCTGCGCAGCCGTGAATGCGCGCTCGAAGGCAAAGCTCATTTCACAACATTCATTGTAAAATCCTCGCGCGACCTGCCAGACATACGCGAGGAGGCAAACGCATCACTCGCACGCGACGCTGCGCTTTTGGACATTCACGGTTTCGCTCTGGGCACAAGGCATCTGACAGACAACTGGCTCGCAACACCAGTCTCGCAGGCAGAGGTCCGCACGTGGCTCTCGAATGTTGCGCGTATGGCTCGTCAAACTGCTCCTATCGTCAATGACGACGTAACGCGCCCGCCTGCTTTCAGCACAGCGCTCGCCGCAGCAGCCTTCGGCGAAGCTCGCGCAGACACCTTGCTGAACAACGCCGACGTTGAATACCTGCTCTCCTTTCGTGATGCATCAGACATTCCCGAACGCAATCGTGCGGATGTCGCATGGCTTGTGCGCGACGGCTACCTTTCACTCTTCCCTGACGCTTCGCTTCACCCGCGCGAACAGATGTCGCGCGCCCGCGTCATACACACAATCGCGCGTCTTCTTGAATCGCGCGGGCTTTTCGGTTTGCAGAGAGGAACAACAAGACCAACGACAGGCGGCGCTTTAATTTTGCGCTCATCGAAGAATCGAGATCAACCGATAAGCGTAAACTCTGACGCATACCTCTTCCGAGCTTTTGGCGATAACACTTATCAGATGCGCTCACTCGCTCTGGTAGGCGGCGAGCCTGTCACCTTTCATCTGGACTCGCGCGGGCTTGCTGATTATTTAGAAGTTCGGCCTGCACCCGGCGGCGCGGCAGCCGACCGCTCATCGCCTTACTCAAACTGGGTTGCTTCGATGAGCGTCGCGGAAGTTCAATCACGCCTTGCGCGCTGGTCCTCGGGCATAGGCTCTTTGACAGACTTGCGCGTCTTGGCGCGCGGCTCGTCGCGCCGCGCGATTGATCTTGCGATCATAGGAACGAACGGCGCTGCGCACCTTCGCGGCGGACGCATTCGCACTGCGCTCGGACTGCGCGAACAACTCTTCGTCATTGACAGAAAATATGACGAAGCGGGTCGATTGATAGGTTTTACTTTCACAGGCAGGGGCTGGGGACATGGCGTTGGTTTGTGCCAGTATGGAGCTTATGGATTGGCGCGTCAGGGATTGACCTACGATAAAATTTTGAAGGCTTATTACACCGGGATTGATTTGACGAAGTTGTATTAAAGTTAGTGAAAGGAAAGAGGCATTCCCTCTTATTCTCACACGGCTCAAAGCCGTGTGAGAATAAGAAAGAGACTCTTTTAGCTTCTTCTGTAAATGACATCATGCGTTTCTCTCGCGCACAAATTCTTGGAGCACTCGTGCTACTGGCAATCATCTGGCTTGTGATACTCGTTCGTCTCTTTCTTTTCCGCTCGTGAACCCTTCTGACAAATTGCAAAAGCCAATCATAGCCATCGTCGGACCGACAGCTTCCGGCAAAAGCGAGCTTGGGATTGAGATGGCTCTGCGGTTTGGCGGCGAGATTATTAACTGTGATTCGGTTCAGGTCTATCGTGAGATTGAGATTGCTACGGCCAAAATTCCTATGCATGAGCGGCGAGGTGTGCCGCACCACTTAATTGATTTCGTGCCGCCCGATGTGAACTTCACGGCTGGCGATTGGGCGCGCGAGGCCGAGCAGAAGATCGAAGAGATCGAAGCGCGCGGTCACGTTGCTTTTTTAGTCGGCGGCACAGGCTTCTACTTGCGCGCACTGCGCGAACCTTTCTTTCCAAGCCCGAAGACGGACGAGCAATTGCGTCGGCGTCTGACAGAGATTAGAGAGCAACGCGGCGCTGAGCATCTACATAGGATGCTCAGGCGGCTCGACAATCAATCCGCCATAAAACTTACAGAGCGCGATTGGCCGCGCGTGCAGCGTGCGCTCGAAGTCAGGCTTCAAACCGGAAAGAGAATGTCCGAGCAATCAAGCGCACGCGCAAAGCCCCCGACATGCGCCGCGCGTATTCACGTTCTAGCTCTTTTTCCGCCGCGCGCAGAACTATACGAGCGAATTAACCATCGCGCGGAATCTCATTTCGCCGCAGGGCTTGTTGATGAAGCTCGACGGCTTTTAGACGAAGGCGTGCCCGCGAATTCCAACGCGCTCGGCGCTCACGGTTATCGGCGCGTAGTTGAATTCCTTAGCGGGGAGCACACGCTTGAGAGCGCAATTGAGCAGACGAAGCTGGACGTTCGTCATTATGCTAAACGGCAGTTGACATGGTTTCGCCGCGAAAAGGGAGTGGAGTGGTTTGAGGGCTTCGGAGACCAACCTGCTGTGCAGGAGCGAATCACAAAACGCATAGATGAGATGATGAATGCGGAACGATGAACGCTGAACTGAAGAGCTTTTGTCTTTACTTCCGCGAGAGAGCGTCCATAGTTCCGCGTTTCTGTCCATTCTCTCTTGTAACTCGTAATGCTGTGGTGTACTCTGGACGCATAAATCCCCCAGAGTTGATTCTCTAGCTTTATCGGAGAGACGGTTGTGGACGCAAAAGCTACTCCCCAAAATATTCAAGACGCATTTTTGAATACGGCGCGGCGTGAACGAAGCAATGTGACAATCTATTTGCTACAGGGCGCTAAGCTGACGGGACGTATTAAGAGCTTCGATAAATTTTCTGTTCTGCTGGAAACAGGCGCGCAGGAGCAGTTGATCTTCAAACATGCTATCTCGACAATTTCACACGCGCGTCGTTCGGGCGGCGATGGTCGCAGCGTTGCATCGAGCGAATCGAGCACACAGCAAACTGAAGAGACTGACCGCGAAAGTACGCCTGTCAACACCTGATGCTCTCACCAAAATTCAAGGATAGAGACTGCGAAACTTCTTGACCGGCTCTTTTATTACTTTTGAAGGTATTGACGGCTGCGGCAAATCCACGCAGCTTCGAATGCTCGCAAGCGAACTGCGACTGCGCGGCCTGGAAGTCGTACAAACGCGCGAGCCGGGCGGCACTGCTCTGGGTAAATGCATTCGCACAGTGCTACTCGACGCGCAGATGGAAGTTGACCCGCTCGCGGAACTTCTGCTCTTTGCTGCGGACCGCGCGCAACATGTTCGCAGGCTTCTTCGTCCCGCTATTGAATCCGGCAGCGTAGTTCTATCGGACCGCTACGCGGATGCGACAGCGGCTTATCAAGGCGCAGGCCGCGCTTTCACACCTGAGTTGATCGCTAAGGTCATAGAGATTGCGACCGAAGGATTGAAACCCGATCTGACGCTCGTCTTTGACCTATCTGTTGCAGAATGCCTTGCACGCACAGAGCGCCGCACCGATGGCGAGAATAAGACTGACCGGCTGGACGCAGAGGACGCAGCCTTTCACACGCGCGTCCGCGAAGCGTATTTACAGTTAGCTTCAAACGAGCCTGACCGCGTTCGCATAGTTGATGCAACAGGCTCTGTCAACGAAATTCACAATCGCGTGCTTGAGGTTGTGATTCCGTTCCTGGAAAAGCAGAATCCAGAAGCCAGGAGTCAGAAGTCAGAATAAAAGAAAACCTGTAAATGTGGCTCGCAGCCCTTTCCATTCTGAATTCTGGATTCTGACTCCTGCATTTAGAAATGTTTTCGAGTTTAGTAGGAAACCAGCGCGTTAAGGATATTTTGAGCCGTATGCTCGCAATGGGGCGCGTGCCGGGCGCACTGCTGTTTGCGGGTGAAGACGGAGTCGGCAAGAAACTTTTCGCGCTTGAGATTGCTAAAGCCTTGAACTGTCGCACGCCCGTCTATGGAGAAGCGTGTGATCGCTGCCCCTCCTGCGTTCGCATTTCTCAATCAAAGTTTACGGACCACGAGGAAGAAAAAGATAGAAGAGAGAGATTGGTCTGGAGCGACCACACGGATGTAGCTTTGGCGCGGCCCTACAATCGTCTTCTAAGAATCGGACCTATGCGCGAGATTGAGCAGGAGGCTAACTTTCGCCCATACGAAGGCAAGGCTCGCATCTTTATCGTCGAAGAGGCAGAGAGGCTTAACCCCTTTTCGTCAAACGCGCTTTTGAAAACTCTTGAAGAGCCGCCAGCGACTTCTCATCTGATACTGATTACCTCGCGCCCCGCGTCGCTTCTACAGACGATTCGTTCACGCTGCCAGATTGTTCGATTCGCGCCGCTCGCGCCAGAAGAGATTGAATCTCATCTAATGGGCACCGGGCAGTTTTCAAAGTCGGACGCACGACTTCTTTCGCGCATCGCACGCGGCAGCCTTGGGCGCGCACTTCAGACCAATTTGGAAAACTACCGCGAGCAGCGTGATTCGATGCTAAATGTTCTGGGCGCTCTCGCTCTCAATCGCGACAGGGCGCAGCTATTACGCTCGTCCGAAGAGATGAACGACGCGAAGCGTAAGGATGAGTACGAGCCGCGACTGGATGTGCTTGTGACCCTGATTCATGACGTTTGGATGCTCTCGCTAGACGCGCCCGACGAGCAGATAGTCAACCAGGACCTGCGCGCACAACTCGTGAAGATCGCTTCCAAAACGGAAAGCAATCACGCGTCAAACTGGCTCTCGCAAATCGAAACTCACCGTCGCGGGCTTGACGTGAATATCAATCGAAAGATTGCGACCGATGCGCTTTTCCTTTCGATGGCCGAAGCTTGAAAGTTTTTGTTTTCAGACATGAGCCTTGAGAGCAGCAAGCGCCTTATTGACCTAAGCCATTCTGTCGAAGACGGAATGATTACTTACAAGGGTCTTCCCGCGCCCATCATCTGCGATTATCTAAGCCGCGAAGAATCCCGCAGACATTACGCCCCTGGGACTGAGTTTCACATAGGGAAGATTGAGATGGTTGCGAACACCGGAACTTATCTGGACTCTCCATTCCACAGATACGCAGACGGCTGTGACCTGTCCGAACTCCTTCTCTCTTCAATCGCCGACCTAGATGGAATAGTTATTCGAGCCGACGAATCAGAGAACCGAGAGATAGACGCTTCCGCTTTTCACAACATTGATGTCAAAGAAAGGGCCGTTCTTATTCACACAGGCTGGGACGTTCATTGGAGAAGCGAAACATATTTCGAGGGACATCCATTCTTAACCATAGACGCGGCTCAGTTTCTCACAGACAGCGGCGCGCGTCTCGTAGGCATTGATTCGCTCAACATTGACGATACAATGGACCTTTCCAGACCCGCGCATTCAATTCTTTTGAAGGCCAGCATTCCAATCGTAGAGCATCTATGCAATCTCA
>QHXM01000213.1 GCA_003222945.1 Acidobacteriota bacterium | reverse complement strand
CAGATCAGTAGCCAATCGCCAACGGCAGCTTAAGAGCCGTAAATCGTGAATCGTGAATAGACCCTGCCGTGTGGGAGGGTGCTGTCAGTCGGGCAGAGGGTAGCGAGGAGTGCGCCCTTTCGAGAGAGCTTTCGCTACTCGCAAGCCTTACAGCATGAAACTCGACGGGGAGAAAAAAGAGGCGTGGAAGACTGCACTGGATTTTCTCAGCAGACGCGCTGCTGTGCTGCTTTGTGCGCTGCTTCTCACGCTGATGGCCGTCGAGATGCTCGCGGTCATACGGCAAAAGAGCATCACGGTGGACGAGTGGGTGATGATACCCGCCGGTTATTATCACCTGACGGCGGGCGACTTCCGACCCGTCAACGAGCACCCGCCTTTCGCTAAGACCCTGGCAGCGACGCCGCTACTCATGATCGGCGCGCAAGCTCCGACAATCGCCGCCGCACCGCACGACGATGATTACTTCGCGGACAAGTTAGACGACTTCTGGCACCAGAACGCCGCGCGCTTCGATTATCTCTCGTTCTGGGCGCGCGTCCCCGCCATCCTCGTCACAGTGCTTCTTGGCGCGCTCGTCTTCGTTTATGCGCGGCGCTACTGGGGCGCTCGCGCCGCACTCTTCGCCGTCGCGCTCTTTAGCCTCGAACCGACAGTCCTCGCGCACGGTCGCGTCGTACAGACAGACATCCCTTCGGCGCTTGGACTCCTGCTCTTCTCGTTCACATTCTACGAATACCTGAAAGCGCCGAACATAAATAGGGCGCTCTGGGTCGGCTGGACTGTGGGGCTTGCGGCGGTGACGAAGTTCTCTATGATCGCGCTTGTGCCTGTGGTCGGCCTTGTTCTTGTCATACTCTTCATCTTCGCGCCGCGTCGCGGACTCAAGCGAGCGCACGTCGCAGGGCACGCCCTCGCGTTCGCGCTCACAGCCGTGCTTGCCGTCAACGCTGCCTACTTATTCCAACACCGGCAGCCTGATCCTTTGTATGACGTGGGCGTGGATGAAGTCTCGTCCACGCGGCTCGAAACTGGATTTTACGCGCTCCGGTTTATCCTTCCCACAGACTTCATCTCCGGCATTGAATGGCAACTCGATCACACGCGCGAAGGACATCAGGCGGGACTGCTCGGCATGTGGAGCAAGCACGGCTGGTGGTACTACTTTCCCGTGGCCTTCGCGCTCAAAACGCCGCTGCCTATTCTGCTCATGTCGCTCGCAGGATTGGTGTGGGCGCTTGTGCGTCTGCGACGCGAACCGGAGGGGCGCTTGCTCGTGCTCGTTCTGCCGCTCGTGCTTTTCACTTGTTTGCTCATGCTGAGCACGATCAACATAGGCGTGCGCTATTATCTTCCAGCCTACCCGTTCTTCTTCATCCTTTCGGGCGCGATGCTTGATGACTTGCTGCGACGCGCAGGTCATCGCGCGATCTTCATGTCGCTGCTCGTCGCAGCTCTCTTCTGTTGGGTCGCAATCGAGGCCGTGCGCGCCTACCCGGACCATATGACTTATATGAATCAACTCGCCTCACGCGCACCGCACTGGTGGTATCTTTCAGACTCGAACGTTGAATGGGGCGACGACGTGCGCGACTTGGCGCTATACTTGCGCTCGCGTGGCGAGCGGCGCATTGGGGAAGCAATCTTAAACAGGCCGCTACTTGACATGTATGGCATCGAAAGCACGCCGGTCTTCGCGCCGCCGGGCGATAAGCCGGAAGAGGTACGCTACGTCGCCATCGGCGCGAGCTTTCTGAATGGCTCGGTTGTTCACGACCATTTTGACGACGACACCCCGCTGAGCGAGACAGAGCGCGTCAACTACTTCGACCAGTATCGCCGCCGCACACCGGAGAAGATTTTCGGCAACTCGATTTATCTGTACCGGATGAAATAGTTTTCAGTTTTTAGTTCTTACGCTCCGCCTTCGCTGAAAACTGAAAACTAAAAACTGAAAACTGAGAATGAACACAGATCGCACGCTCATCGTTGTGCCTACATATAACGAGCGCGAGAATGTGGCTGCGCTCGTCGCGCTGCTTCTTGAAGTCGCGCCCGCGGCGGACGTGATGCTGATAGACGACGACTCGCCGGATGGGACTGCCGCGTTCGCATTAGAGTTGTTTGGCGCAAACCCGCGCTTTTCCGTTATGCGTCGCACGGGAGCGCGCGGCTACGGGCAAAGTCTAGTTGACGGCTACCATCGTGCGCTCGAAGGCGGCTATGCTCGTCTTGTACAACTCGATGCGGACTTCTCGCACGACCCGCACATCATTCCCACATTGGTCAACGAGAGCCTTAAGGCGGATGTGGTCATCGGCTCTCGCTACTGCGCGGGCGGTCGTATAATGAACTGGTCTGTGCGCCGCAGGCTTCTAAGTCGCTTCGCCAACCTTTACGTCTGTTGGATAGCGGGCCTGCGCACAAGCGACACTACGAGTGGCTTCCGCTGCTACACGCGGCGTGCACTCAGCCGCCTGCTCGAAGGGCGCGTTGAAGCAGAAGGGTACGCATTCTTAGTCGAAGCCGTCTTTCGTGCCGAGCGTGAGGGTCTCTCGATAGTCGAAGTCCCGATCACCTTCACAGATCGGCGTGAGGGGCAATCAAAAATGTCGTGCAAAGTTATCTTCGAGTCTGTGCTCATGCCCTTGCGTCTTCGTTTCGCGCCAAGTAAAGAATGAAGGATGGGCGAAAGCAAATCACTGATGGCGTTTCATTCGTTCTTTTATCTTCATCGAATGAGCCGCTTTTGTCTATTTACGATTTACGATTTACTATTTACGATGCTATGCCTTTTCTACTTCGCTCAGAATACACTCCGCAGGGAGACCAGCAGCAGGCTATAGATGCTTTGGTGCATGGTCTCGACGAAGGAATTAAAGATCAGGTTCTGTTAGGCATCACGGGATCGGGAAAGACCTACACCGTCGCCTCAGTCATTCAGCGCACGCAGCGCCCGACTCTGGTTCTAGCGCACAACAAGACGCTCGCGGCGCAACTCTATCAGGAATTCAAATCCTTCTTTCCAGAAAACGCCGTAGAATATTTCGTCTCTTACTACGACTACTACCAGCCCGAAGCTTACGTGCCAGCTTCTGACACTTACATCGAGAAAGAGGCGACGATAAATGACGAGATTGATCGCCTGCGTATGTCCGCGACGCGCGCTCTGTTTGAAAGACGCGATGTGATTGTCGTAGCCTCTGTCTCCTGCATCTACGGTCTTGGCGACCCGGACGCCTACTACGGCATGTTGCTCTTCGTAGAACCCGGAATGCGTATGGCGCGCGAGGCGCTTCTTCAAAAATTGGTTGAGCTTCAATACGAACGCTCCGACATTGAGTTTGATCGCGGGAGTTTTCGCGTGCGCGGCGATACGGTAGAGATTTATCCGAGCTATCAGGACCAAGCCTATCGCATTGAACTCTGGGGCGACGAGATTGATTCCATCTCGACGATTGACCCGCTCTTGGGCGAAGTCCTTCACAAGCACACAACGCGCCTGCCCATCTACCCTAAGTCGCATTACGTGATGTCTAAGCCTACGATCAAGCGCGCAATCAAGACTATCAAGGAAGAGTTGGACTGGTGGGAGCCTAAGTTGATTCAGGAAGGCAAGCTGGTCGAAGCGCAGCGCCTTCATCAGCGCACGATGTACGACCTTGAGATGATAAAAGAGATGGGTTTTTGTCGAGGCATTGAAAACTACTCACGTCATCTGACGGGCAAAGCTCCGGGCCAGCCTCCGCCGACGCTTCTCGATTATCTGCCGCGCGACACCATCATGGTGATTGATGAATCGCACCAGAGCGTCCCGCAAATCGGCGGCCGCCCGACGGGACTCACGGACCCTGAAGTCGAAGTGCGCCCCGTCAAAGGACAGATTGACGACCTTCTGGAAGAGTGTCGTCTTCGCGCTGAACAGAACGAGCGCGTTCTGGTCACAACGCTGACGAAGAAGATGGCCGAAGATTTGACGGAATACTTCTCCGAGGTAGGCGTCCGCGTTCGCTACCTGCACTCAGACATAGAAACATTGGAGCGCATCAAAATCCTGCGCGATCTACGTCGCGGCGAGTTCGATGTTCTCGTCGGCATCAATCTACTGCGAGAAGGCTTGGATTTACCCGAAGTCTCTCTCGTCGCAATCCTCGACGCAGACAAAGAAGGCTTCCTTCGCTCAGACCGCTCGTTGATTCAAACCATAGGCCGCGCTGCACGCAACGCAAACGGCAAGGCTATTCTCTACGCCGACAAGATTACTGATTCCATGCGCCGCGCAATTGACGAAACCAATCGTCGCCGCACAATTCAAGAGGCTTACAATAAAGAGCACGGCATTACACCAAAGACAATCATCAAACCCGTCGAAGCAACTCTCGTGACGGCTTACGAAGCTGATTACTTCAAAGTGCCTCTAAACCTGGACGAGTACGAAGAGTACACGCGCGAGAATCTGGATGCGACCATCGCTCGCATGGAAATGGAGATGCGCGAGGCAGCACGCCGCTTCGAGTTCGAGCGCGCAGCGGAACTGCGCGACAGAATCAAATACCTGCGCGAGCGCGAGCTACAGATGACATAAAGATGTTAATTAAGGCGCAGATGGACGAGATTCAATCCTTCCTTGCAGATGCAAGCAACATGCAGGGCGGACATGCCGCGCGCGTTGTCTTTCCTGAAAGTGCGCAGGAGGTCGCAGATGTGCTTGGTGAAGCGACGCGCGAGCGTGTGCCAGTTACGGTCGCTGGCGCGGGAACTGGAATCGTAGGCGGGCGCGTGCCGTTCGGTGGCGTTGTTCTTGCGACTTCGCGCCTTAATCAAATTAAAGAGATTGTGCGTGAGGCGGACGGAGGATGGGCAATTGCTGGAGCCGGAGTCGTGCTCGCAGATTTTCAGCGCGCAGTTAATGAGAAGGGATTGATCTATCCGCCTGACCCTACAGAGTGGAGTTGTTATCTTGGCGGGACGGTTGCAACGAACGCATCGGGCGCGCGTACTTTCAAATATGGACCGACGCGAAACTTCATTCGGCGATTAAAGGTTGCGCTCGCTACGGGCGACCTTGTTGATCTCAGGCGCGGGAGTATTAAGGCAGACGAAAACGGGTTGCTTCGGATTCCATTGCCGAATGGAAGAAGTATAGAAACTGAGCTTCCTTCTTACAGGATGCCGAAGACGCGCAAGCACGCATCAGGTTATTATGTTGCGCGCGGTATGGACGCGATTGATCTTTTCATAGGAAGCGAAGGGACGCTCGGCGTCATCGCAGAAGTTGAAGTTAAACTCTTGGCGAAACCCGAAGGCGTCCTGAGCGGTGTGGTCTTTTTCAGTTCTGAAAAAGATTTACTCGGCTTTGTACGCGAAGCACGCGCTTCCTCTCTTCAAACACGCGAAGATAAAAAGAGCGTCGGACTTGATGCGCGTGCTCTGGAATTCTTCGATGCCGAATCGCTTCGATTTCTCAGGAGCCATTACGCGCAAGTTCCGATGGACGCAGCGGGCGCAATCTTCTTCGAGCAGGAGACGACGCAAATTACGGAAGAGAGCTTGCAGGCAGCATGGCTTGAATTGTTAGAACGCAACAACGCTCTACTTGATGATTCTTGGTTTGCTACAAACGAGCATGACCGGCGCGAGATGAGCGAGTTCAGACATCGCCTTCCTGTTCTGGTCAACGAGTGGATAGCGCGTCACAACCAGCGCAAAGTCTCTACGGACATGGCTGTGCCGGATGAAGAGTTCGCGGGGATGCTGAAATTTTATAAAGAGACTTTGCGCGCGAGTCAACTCAAGTACGTCATCTTCGGCCACATAGGGGACAATCATGTGCACGTGAATATAATGCCGCGCACGGAAGAGGAAGCCGCGCGTGCGCGAGAGATTTATACGCAGTTCGTCAAACGAGCAGTCAGTGTCGGCGGTACAATCTCAGCCGAGCACGGCATAGGCAAACTCAAACGAGATTACCTTCGAGTTCTTTACGGTGAAAATCATCTGCGCGAGATGGCTCGGCTGAAGCGGGCCTTCGATCCTGCTTGCATTCTCGGTCGTGGAAATATTTTCGCTGAAGAATACCTTTGAAAGCGGTCAGTCGTCAGTAGCCAGTTGTCCGTTGAAAAACTGAAGCTTACTGAACACTGAACACTGCCTTATGTTTCGTTTCACCACAGCAGGAGAATCACACGGTCGCGCTCTTCTGGCGATACTCGAAGGTTTGCCAGCAGGTTTGCCTGTTGATGTCGAGCAGGTGAACCGTGAGTTGGAGCGCAGGCAGTGGGGCTACGGGCGTGGCGGGCGTATGAAGATTGAGCGCGACCGCGTTGAGATTCTGAGCGGTGTGCGTCACGGCCTCACGCTCGGTTCGCCCTTAGCTCTTATGATTGAGAACAAGGATTGGGCTAACTGGACCGAGGTGATGTCGGTCGAGTCTGTGGACCTGCCACCTGAAAAATCGCGCCGCGTGAAGCGCCCGCGCCCCGGTCACGCAGACCTTGCTGGCGGATTGAAATACAGCGCGCGAGATTTGCGAAACGTTTTAGAACGTGCGTCTGCGCGCGAGACTGCGGCGCGCGTTGCCTGCGGAGCTTTGGCGAAACAACTGCTCGCGGCCTTCGGTGTTGAGATTCTGAGCCACGTGATTCAACTCGGCGGTGTGCCCGATAAGCCTCTGGAGCTTGCGTGGGACGCAATCGCAGCAATCCCGGATGACGCGCCGTTGCGCTGCGCCGACGAGGAAGCACAAACGCGCATGGTTGAGTTGATTGATGAGAAGCGGCGCGCAGGCGACACGCTCGGCGGCATATTCGAGGTCATTGTGCGCGGGATAATGCCCGGACTTGGTTCGCATACAGCATGGGACTTGAAACTTGACGGGCTATTAGCGCAAGCCGTTATGTCAATCCCTGCGGTCAAGGCCGTTGCAATCGGCGCAGGCGCGGAAGCAAGCGGTCTGCCCGGCTCAGAGGTTCACGACGAGATTGCTTACGACGAAACAACGAAGCAGTTCATACGTCAAACCAATCGCGCTGGCGGATTAGAAGGCGGCATAACGAATGGCGAAGAGTTGCGCGTGCGCGGCCATCTCAAACCTATCTCGACTCTGCGGCGCGCTCTGCGCTCGGTTGACATAGACACGAAGCAGGAAGAGTCCGCATCGTTTGAGCGGTCCGATATCACGGCTGTACCTGCTGCGGGCGTGATTGGCGAAGCGATGGTCGCTCTCGTTTTAGCCGAAGCCATGCGCGAGAAGTTCGGCGGCGATAGCCTTGGCGAGATGCGCAGAAACTTTGATGGTTATCGGGAACAATTACGCGGATATTGATTCTTAAAA
>QHXM01000212.1 GCA_003222945.1 Acidobacteriota bacterium | reverse complement strand
ACGCGCCTGGTACTACTCGCGCATCTACGCAGACCCGCAGAATGCAGAAAGCGTCTATGTCCTCAACACAGGCTTTTACAGATCGAACGATGGAGGCCGAACCTTCAATCCCATCTCAGTCCCGCACGGCGATAATCACGACCTCTGGATTGCTGCGAACGACCCGCAGCGAATGATTGAGAGCAACGACGGCGGCGCGAATGTCTCTGTTAACGGCGGAAAGACATGGACCGACGAGGATCAACCGACCGCGCAGTTTTATCGCGTGATGATTGATAACGATTTCCCTTATCACATCTATGGCGCGCAGCAGGACAACTCGACCGTTAGGATTGCAAGCCGAACGGATGACGCAGGCATCAGTCGTGAAGATTGGTACGACGTTGGCGGAGGCGAAAGTGGCTGGGTTACGCCTTATCCGAAAGATTCTGAGATTGTCTTCGCGGGTTCTTACGGCGGATTGATAACGCGGTACGATCATCACACGGGTCAACTTCGCAATGTCTCCCCTTGGCCCGAAAATCCAATGGGGCACGGCGCTGCTGATCTGAAGTATCGCTTCCAATGGAACTTTCCAATCGTCTTCTCGCCACACGACCCTGAAACGCTTTACGCTGGCGGCAACGTTCTTTTCAAATCAAACAACCAGGGGCAGAGTTGGGAAGTGATTAGCCCGGACCTGACGCGCAATGATAAGACGAAGCAGGCTGCGACGGGTGGACCGATTACGAAAGACAATACAAGCATTGAGTATTACTGCACAATCTTCACAGTGATTGAGTCGCCCGTAAAATCAGGCGTTATCTGGACAGGCTCTGACGATGGACTTGTGCATGTGACGCGCGACGGCGGGAAGAGTTGGGAGAACGTCACGCCGAAGAATATGCCTGAGTGGATTCAAATAAATTCGATTGACGCATCGCCCTTCGATCCCGGCACGGCTTATGTCGCAGCCACGATGTACAAGACGGACGACTTCAGGCCGTATCTCTATAAGACCAGCGACTACGGCAAGACCTGGAAGAAGATTGTAAACGGCATTCCTGAAACCGTCTTCACGCGCGTCATACGCGAAGACCCGAACCGTCGCGGCCTTCTTTACGCTGGAACGGAGACGGGCATGTACGTCTCCTTCAACGACGGCGAAAGCTGGCAATCGCTTCAACTGAATCTGCCCATTGTGCCCATCACGGATTTAATCATTCACAAAGGCGAGAAGGATTTGATTGCGGCGACGCAGGGGCGCGCGTTCTGGATTCTTGATGACCTTACAGTTCTTCACCAGATGGCTGATGCTGCAAGTGCAAATGGCTCGTATCTCTTCAAACCCGAAGACACTTACCGCTTGCAGGGTGGAGGCGGTGGACCGCTTCCTCCGACAGCTACGCTAGGACAGAATCCGCCAAATGGCGCTCTGATCTACTACTACTTGAAAGATAAACCTTCGAGCCAGATAACACTTGAAATACTGGACTCAGCCGGGCATTCGATTCGGAAATTTACGAGCCGCGCGCCTGAGCCTCCGCCCGTTGCACCGGGAGCGGGCGCTCCGCCGACAACACCGCCGGAACAACCGCAAGCCCCTTCGGGCGAAGAGGTGGAAGCAGGTTTTGGCGCTGCGGCTGCACCGCGACGCATTCCCGCCGAAGCAGGTCTGAATCGCTTTATCTGGGACTTGCGTTATCCAGACGCCGCGCGTTTTCCGGGCCTGATTCTCTGGGCCGGAGATTTACGCGGCCCGCGCGCTGTGCCGGGAACTTATCAGGCAAAGCTGACCGTTAATGGCAAGACCTTAACGCAAACGTTTGAGGTCAGACGCGACCCGCGCATCCAGACTTCGCAAGCAGACTTTCAAAAGCAGTTCGATCTGCTGATAAAGATTCGTGACAAGCTGACCGAGACGCATAACGCAATCGCAGAGATTCGTGATGTGCGAAAGCAGATGGACGATCTTGTCCGTCGCGTCAAAGATCAACCCAACTCTAAAGCGATCACGGACGCTGCAAAAGCATTGAACGCAAAGTTGACGAGCATAGAAGAGACGCTCTACCAGACTAAGAATCAGAGCAGCCAGGACCCGCTTAATTTTCCAATAAGACTCAACAACAAACTTGCTGCGGTTGCAGGCATTGTGGCTAGCTCCGACTCAGCGCCTACGGACCAGTCTTACACGGTTTACGAAGAGCAGGTGAGCGCTATTAACGCAGAGTTGCAGCAACTCGATCAGGTCATGCGAGTTGATCTGCCAAAGTTCAATCAGCTTGTGCGCGAGCACGACATACCGGCAGTAATTGTGAAACCGCAGCCGGGTTCGGGCAATGAACAACCTTCGGGTGGCGAGAATGAAGAAACGGACGAATCTAACTGACGTAAGCCGTAGAAATTTTCTGGCTGGAACGGTTGCCGCGCTCATGCTTCCGCTGGCTAGTCGCGCCGCGCCAGCGGAAGCATTGCCCGAAGGTTTCATACGCCCGAAAGCTCTACGCCCCGGCGACACTGTCGGCGTGATAACGCCAAGCACTCCCGTCACAGACCCGGACCGACTTGCTCTTGTGCCGCAGACGCTTCGTTACTTCGGCCTTCGCGCGAAAGTTGGGAAGAATGTCGGGCGACGCTCTACGGATTTCGCTTCTTCAGTTAATGAAAGGCTGGATGACCTGCACGCAATGTTCAGGGACAAGGAGGTGAACGCCGTCTTCGCACTTCGCGGAGGCTACGGTGCAGGCCATCTTCTGGACCGAATTGATTACGATCTGATTCGTCGCAACCCGAAAATCTTTCTGGGCTTCAGCGACATAACTGCGCTTCACCTTGCGATCAATAGGCACGCGCGGCTCGTAACATTTCATGGTCCGGTCATCACTCCGAGCTTTACCGATTACACGCAACAAAACTTTCGCAAAGCTTTATTTGAGACTCAGCCCGTAGGCAAAGTAACAAACCCGCATGAAAGTAATGAACTGAGGCCCAGACACACTCTGCGCACGATACGTCCGGGAAAAGCTGACGGTGCGCTCATCGGTGGAAATCTTTCGCTCATCACGGCCACTATGGGAACGCCTTACGAGATTGAGACGCGCGGGCGCATTCTCTTCGTCGAGGACGTGGGCGAAGAGCCTTACAGGATTGATCGCATGTTGACGCAACTGCATCTTGCAGGAAAGTTCGATGGTGTTGCTGGCGTAATCTTTGGCGAGTGCGATGGGTGCGCGCCAAACGATTACAAGCCGTCGTTCGCTTGGCCTTACTCGTTCGGCGAAGTGCTCGACAACATCCTGGGCAAACTGAAAGTTCCTGTTCTTTCGGGATTAACGATAGGCCACACTGCCGACCAGTTGACGCTTCCACTAGGAGTGATGACAACGCTCGACGCCGACAACGGAACGCTTGAGATAAAAGAAGCAGGAGTTGTGTAAAGTCAGTACCACCTGCGGTAGCTGGTGGGTGTTGGCTACATCAGACCCACCCGCTACCGCAGGTGGTACTGACACACGCTCTTAATTAATCTTCCCTCATCTAACCTTCGCTGAGAAAACTTCTTCCATCGCTAGATTTCTACTACAGCCCGTGCTCGTTGCAAGCTGTCGGCGGCTGTCTGTCCAGACGGGATATGAGATGCCTCCATATGAGACAAGCCCTTCGTAGTCTCCCTGCTGGTTGCGCGTGTCGTAGAAAGAGAAGTTAACGTCTCCTGTGGCGGCGTCAACGGACATCCAGTGATCGAAGCGATCAACAGGATAGCCGAACTGGTCCGTGACGGGCGAGGGCTTGGACCACGTCTGGCCTTTGTTGTCGGAGTACGAAAGGAAAATGTCTGTCGCCCCAACTCCATTCTTGTCCATCCACGAACAATAGATGCGACCGCGATGCGGGCCGTTTGAGCGGTCAACGTCCAGGACCGGATAGACGAGCGCGCCTCTGAAAGATTCCGCAGGGATGCCTATGTCGAACGGGATAGACTTTGGTGCTACGACGCGCTGCTGCTGCCACGTCTTGCCTCCATCCAAAGAGCGGTTGAAAGCTATTGTGTTCGCGGCGTAATCGTTCCAAGCGACGTATAGCTCTCCGTTCGTTCCTACGGCAGGCGAAGCGCCAATAAGACGACCCGGACCAGAAGGATCGTCAGCGCGCGTGACCGTAAACGTTGCGCCGTGATCCGTCGAAGTTGCGACACGCAAGCCTCCGCTCGTAGAGCCGCCTGCGGCTGCGTCCCATGCAATATAGACGTTGTCACGAAACGGGCTGTTAGGGTTTGTATCGGCAGTAATCATAGGCTTGTCGTTGAAGTGATTCGTGCCGCCCTCTTGAGAGAAGTAAGTAACGGTTGAATAAGTCTGGCCTCCGTCTGTAGAGCGAGCAACGGCCATCTCAGTTCCGTTGATACCCGTCCCGTTGCTGAAGAAGACGACTATATAGCCGTAGAAAAGATTGCCGCGCGAATCGAAAGCAAGCGTAGGGTCTGAGCCGAAGTCAACGCCGTTCGCACCTATCGGCGGCGGCAGAGGCAGATCAACGCCACCCCAGCTACTTCCGGCGTTAGATGAGAAATAGCCGCGCATGGGCAGACGGAAGATTTCGTTTGAGCCTGCGGCGAGCATCTTCGCCCTGGACTGGTTGAGCGTGATGAAAGTCTCGCTTTGTGGTCCGCACTCGTTCGACACATCAACGTTGCTGCCGTAGCTCAGGGACGTTGTAGCTGCGCCGCCAACTGTAAAAGCATTATTGGAAACGTACTGGTATTTATCCCACCAGGTTGGATTGTGCGTTGTGCTGTTCTGCGCGTAAGCCAGAAGAGGCAGAGACGTGATTGAGATTACAAGTAAGATGGCGAGCGAGGTCTTTCGTAAACTGGACATAGATTTTCTCCTTAAGAATCGGGTCAGCATAGCTTCTCGGGTTTTTTCAGATTCAAAACTTGTGCGGGGAGCAAAAGTGTTGGAGCGCGCATTCTACTGTTAGACCTGTATTGATTGCAACATGAGCTTGAGACTTTAACTCTTCATCTCGAAAAACTGCCAATCGAATTGAAATTCCTGTTTGCTCTGAAACGCGATTCAAAGGTTACGCTTTTAGTTTCTCTCCTTCTACATCAGGCTTGCGGCTTGCTTCAACAATATTCCGGCTCGTAAGATTGTTAGCTGAATTTTATGTACACAGACATTTCTAAACGGAAAGCAGTCGTTCTTTTGAGCGGCGGTCTCGACTCAACTACAACGCTCGCCATTGCCAGGAGCGAGGGTTATCAGATTTACGCGCTCACGTTTCGCTACGGCCAGCGCCATGAAGTTGAGATAGAGGCCGCGCGCCGCATCGCCGCTCGTTATAATGTAGCTCAACACGTCATAACCGAAATTGATCTGCGCACTTTCGGCGGCTCTGCCCTCACAGATGATATTGAAGTGCCGAAGAATCGTGCGCTCGATGAGATATCAGACGGAATTCCCATCACTTACGTTCCGGCGCGAAACACAATCTTCCTTTCGTTCGCTCTTGCGTGGGCCGAAGTGCTCGGCGCGAGTGATATTTTCATTGGCGTCAATGCGCTTGATTATTCAGGCTATCCCGATTGTCGCCCTGAATACATAGAAGCGTTCGAGCGCATGGCAGATTTAGCGACGAAGGCCGGAGTCGAAGCAAGACAGCGACTGAAGATTCACACGCCGTTGATTAGTATGACGAAGGCCGAGATTGTGAAGAAGGGAATTGAGCTTGGCGTTGACTACTCTCTTACCATCACCTGCTACGATCCGTCCGCAGAAGGCGAAGCGTGCGGCGAGTGTGATGCTTGCCTGCTTAGGTTGAAAGGATTTGCGGAGAATAAAATGAGCGACCCTGCCAAATATCGAACTGCTTCAAAGAGTCGAGCATGAGTTATAGCATTAAAGAAATTTTTTTTACTTTGCAGGGCGAAGGTTTTAACGCTGGACGCGCGGCTGTCTTCTGTCGCTTCACAGGTTGTAATCTCTGGTCCGGGCATGAGGAAGATAGAACGGAAGCTATCTGCCAATTCTGCGACACTGATTTCGTAGGGACAGATGGGATGGGTGGAGGGCGCTTTCATTCTGCTGTGGAAGTCGCTCAGGCGGTTTCATCCAGATGGCCTGAGAACAGAACCGAAAAAGTTCAACCGCTCGTTGTTTGCACAGGGGGCGAACCGCTTCTGCAATTAGACGAAGATTTAGTAACTGCATTTCACAGAGAAGGTTTTGAAGTTGCGATTGAGACGAATGGAACTCGTTTGCCACCGAACGGAGTTGATTGGGTCTGCGTGAGTCCGAAGGCCGGAGCAGAGTTGGTCCTGCGCTCAGGCGATGAGTTGAAGCTTGTCTTTCCGCAAGTCGGCGCAGAGCCGGAGCTTTACGAGCATCTGGATTTCAAACATTTCTTCCTGCAACCGATGGATGGCGCGAGTCGTGAAGAGAACACGCGGCTGGCCCTTCAGTACTGCCTCAGACATCCGCAATGGCGTCTCAGCTTACAGACGCATAAGTTTCTTGGAATTCCTTAGTGCTGGAATTAACCAGGCGCGGCATTAAGCATTCAACCTACGAACAATCTGTTGATGATGAGAAACATTCAATCCGCGCTCCGGTTGAATGAGTTCCTGTTAGGCTTCGCCGCTTTGATTCTTTTCTAGCCAGATTATATCGCCCTTATCCTTATCACGACCCGTAGCCAATTTGTTCTTAAGTAAATCTTCTTTCGACAGAATGTCTATTTCAAGCTCATCAATAGTAACGCCTATTTTGTTCTGCCAGGCTTCATCAAATTCGATCCCATCAATTCCTGTTAGCAGATCAATACGACATGGCTCAACGCCAAGCTGAACTATTAAATCGCACAATAATGAAATCAACCCCTTCGCCTTTTAAGCACGACAACATCTCTTTGAAGTCTAGGTTCAGCATTCAAGTTTTCCTTAAATGACCAGGCGTTAAGAGCAAGTTGCCACATCATACTAAGCAACTGTGCAGGAGATTTATTCTTGAGATCATTATCCCCGTCCGCATTATGTAATAAACTTTTCCTAACTAAAATATTCCTCATAAGATTAGGTAATTAGGGAGAAAAGTAACCAGAGGCGTAAGCTAAGTGCCAATGGTTACAGCCAAATCGAGCCATTTTAGTTGTGCGGCCAACTTTTCTCGTGGTCGCAAGTGCGTTTTCTGCGGCTCTTTCAAACTCTATCGCACGGCTCGACGCTACGTTAAATGTCAGCGTTGTCAGAGACAGAAATCTCTCACACAGCTTCGCCGCGAGTTGGAGATCATCAAAGGCTTTTATCAGCAAGTGCCAGCTTACAGATTGGCCTCTGATTTGAAGCTGGATCAGAAGACAGTCTCTCGCGTCTATCAACATTTGAGAGAATGTCTTTATCACACGGCTGAGTTGGAGGCCGGGCGGCTTCGCGGTGAGATCGAACTGGATGAAGCATACTTCGGGGGCCGCCGCAAAGGTAAACGTGGACGAGGTGCAGCCGGAAAAAGCCTTGTTTTCGGGCTGCTGGAGAGAAAAGAGCACGTTTACACTCGCGTCATTGAAGGAGTGAGCGCACCTGAGTTGATGCAGCACATTAAAGAGAAGACCAGGAAAGGCAGTGTCTATTATACCGACAGCTTTCGCGGTTATCAGTCTTTGAAGAGATATGGCAGGCATCATCAAGTCAATCATTCCAAGTCTTATGTGGACAAGAAAACGAAGAATCACATCAACTGGATTGAAGGATTCTGGAGTTATGCCAAGCACATCTTGTATAACTATCGG
Organism: Acidobacteriota bacterium; assembly: GCA_003222945.1. Lineage (GTDB taxonomy): Bacteria > Acidobacteriota > Blastocatellia > Pyrinomonadales > Pyrinomonadaceae > QHXM01. The sequence continues at coordinate 1,657 of QHXM01000212.1, read as the reverse complement.
GGAGTCTCAAAGTATCACTTCCCGATGTACTTGAAAGAGATTGAATACAGATTCAATCATCGTGGGGAGAATCTTTACAAGCAGTTTATTAAACTCTACTTTGGTTACGATTCTCCCTAATTACCTAAGATTATTGCTCCTCCATCATATTTTACATCAAAACCCTATAGCTAAGAATAATTCAGAAGCCTAACGCCCGAATTAACGCGGCGGCGCGACACCAAGCCGCCGAAAGGAACAAAGGAACATGAAAGGCACGCTATCGCCGCTCGCGTTGAATGAGTTGTTAGGCGCGGGATTCAATAGACAAAGCTTGCTGAGCCGAAAGAACCCAGAATTGAAATCACTCAACGCTTGCTGCTTCGTTTGATTCACCATACATATATTCACGGTAACGGGCATGTGCTTCTTCTTCGGTTTCAGCATCAATGCTCCACACCATCACAGAATTGGGTTCATATTTTTCTTTGTATTTAAGAAAAGCCTCATATTGATGGTCAACTGGCATAAGCGTCCAGCCTACGCCAAATTCATCTTCATATTTCCATAACTCGTATCTCATGATTCACAGATTCGATTATACAGCACAGGCAAGCGCCTAACGCCCGAATTCAGCGGGCGCGGCGAACCATGTAAGAAGTTAGTCTCGCAGATGAAAGCTACTCAATTCGCGCTCCGCTGCAATGAGTTGTTAGGCCGCGCCTTGTCATTGCCAATAACTATTCTTTCTTTTTAGAAAGGTAGATTTCACATCATCTTGAAATTTACCTGTGATGCCATTAGCGGTAAGTTGACCAAGGAATTTCCTTGCCCGTTGGCCTGCACTCTCAGGCAAAGTAAATTCTATATTTGTACCCTTCACCTGCACCTCAATTAATATGGGCGCGAACATTACGCCTTCAGCAATCTGTACAGTGGCATGATAGCCATCCCTGCTATTAGAGATAAATATTTCCATCCCAACAACGTCGCCCGCATCTTCAACGTAGCGGAGGCTGCTATAGATTCCGGTGACCTGGACTTTCCGTGATGTTCGCTGGTTTGCAAGTACCGGGAAGATGAGAAACGAGCAAATCACGAAAGATAGAATGGCTTGAATTAGTTTCTTCATAAGATTCACCTTAGACATAGTGGCCTAACGCCCGAATTCAGCCGCGAGCAAACCCCACGAAAGATGAGAGCTGCGCGATTGCGAGTCGGCTGCAATGAGTTGTTAGGCTTCGACCATTTATAAGCGATTTGTGAAAAATAAATATATAAGAATCGCCCCGACGATGAGACTCAGCCAGAAAATCAACAGCCTGATAGCCATTGACGCGCCATAATTAGTACGGTAAGCATCAAAGGATAAATTATGGTCATTAGACCTGGCGCTTGCCGGTCGCTTAAACCTCAAATGACCATCATCTATCTTTTCGAGCAACACCCAGCCAGCCTGCGCCTCTTCTTCCCGTACTTTCTGTAAAACATCGGGCTTGCGGAATGCAAGGGCGCTAGATTGTAGAATCTTAAATTCCCAATCAGCCTGTAAATCGGCAGGTGTATAGGTTGCTGGTAAGGAAGTCTGATTTCGACCTGGTAAGAACATAATGTTTCTATCCTAATTCTAGGAGAGTTGAGATTCAACAGAAGCCTAACGCTCGAATTAACCGGGCGC
>QHXM01000211.1 GCA_003222945.1 Acidobacteriota bacterium | reverse complement strand
CCTCTTTCGTGAAGACGTGATGCTTGACAAGAATGTATTTGACTAACTCTGTGAGCGATGCGGTCTGAAAATCTATCGCCTCATTGCTGGTTTGCGCACTTCTGGCCTCTTCCAAAAGTTGCCAGACATCTTCGGTCTTCACGCCCGCGCTCGCGCAGGCATCTTCAATGGTGCGCCCGCCGCCGCAGCAGTAATCAATTTTCAGCTTCTCAAAAATCCGCGTGGCAGTCGGCTCTGTGACGGCCAATTCACGAACGGTCGTTGATGTGTTGAGTGTCATGTATAAGTCCTCCGAAAGTTTATGGATTAAAGATTGAAGTAATGCCCCAGCGCAACAGCCGCGACCATCATCGCACCGAAGCCTAATTCACGAAAGCCTATCAATCTGGCAGTGGCCTGACGGTCGTACCTTGAAAAGCCGTAAACGGTGCGCGCAAGAAGTATCGAGAGCGCCACGACTGACAGGACAGGAACGAGCTTCGCCCACGCGAGTACGGATGCGGCAGCAATCGCCAGAACGTGTATCACAATCGTCTTTGACGTTGATGCTTCCTGCCGGTGCAATCTCTTCAAACGTGCGCGCACGTAAAGGACGCTCGGCACAGCGCGCGCCGCTAGGATTGCCCAAAGTCCGAAAGCAAGGCTGCTTTGCCACCCGTCTGCAAGCGCGATGCTCATGGCGATTGAGGCCATCGCGGTTGCCCCAGCCAACTCAGGCAGAAGCGCGCGGCTGCGGCTCATGCGATCAAACAGGAGTTGAATCAACGCGAGCGGCGATGCAAGCAGGAGCGGCAACAAGAATTCGTAAGAAGGCGCGGTCTTGATTGCCGCCAGAAAACTAACGAGTGAGATTGTCATGTAGAGCAAGGCGAAGCGCTCTGCTATGGGCGTTCTCAAGAGTCTTCGCCCGCGCTGGCGATCACTCATGGCTATCTTCAGGGGATGACGCGCGAGAAAAGCCGCAAGTGTTGTGACCGAGAGAAAGAGGCCGAGAAGCGAAGGCGCAACCAGAAGACCAAGCGCCACAGGCTCAAGCGAGAATCCCCACCCGCCGTGCTCCACCGGCAAAGCGACCGGTCTGAGGCGCACACGATTTTGCCGCGTGTCTGATTTGATGGGGACCTGTTCCTGAAATTGACTCACAGATTGCATTGACTGATTCCTTTGATCTTAAAAATCGGATGCTGCTTCCGTGCCTGAATAATTCATGCGTGACTAATCAACGCTGCGGCCTTGAGCTTCGCAGGCAGCAAGCTGTGAATTAGCCCTATGAAAGTCAACAGCCACGCTGCGAGCGCGATGGAGATGATTCCGGTTGCCATCACTAAGGCGAAGTAGCCCGGAAAGAGATTAGCCGCCGCCTGACTAATCTTGCTGTTCTTGATATTTGTTTCCTTCACTCTCTGATTATAAACGACCGAGCATCGCCCTAAAATTTTGATAGACTAGCTTGAGCCGCCAAAACACTTTGGCAACGCGCGTGCCTAGAAAGAGTCGCGGGATTTCAAGGGTTGTTGTTTCTGAAGTGCGGATTCTTACGCAGCTCAAACTAAAGAACAGGAAATTTTTCGCAGCGTTCGATATTGGTGGAAATTGCTATAATAGACGGCGAATAAAATCTGCTACGCTTTCGGCAGAGATGTGATAGTATGTGCCGCCGTTTTCTCTAGCTCAGTTTTTCCGTAAGACCGCAATACAACCATCTCTTTTTATCAAAGGCTTAATAAGAAAGGAGTCAGGATGGGAAAGATCAGAAGGAGTACGCTAATCGGCTTAACGCTTTTGCTAACGTGGGTCGCGGGCTGCAAGGTCAGTTGCACGACGGCCAACATCAGCAGTCTGAAGATCACCAAGGATAAGGAAGGAAACGTTCCAACGAAGGAGTTCAGCAACGGTGACACCATTTATGTTACCGCCACTGTCTCGAACAACGGGAGCAATGTCACGCTCAAGGTTAGCTTCTTCGCGGAGAAAGCGGCGGGATTAAAGGAGAACACCCCCTTGTCGCAGTTCGATAAATCAATTGACATATCGGGCAACAATTACGCGACTTACAACCTGACCCCGCACGACTTTCCCGCAGGGCTTTATCGTGTAGAAGTCGTCATGCTGTACAACGGAGATCAGAAGGATAAGAAGTCGGACACCTTCACCATCAAGGGCGGAGGCGGCGCAACTCCAAGCTCAGCCGCGACGACAAACACGCCAGCAGGCAAGGCTACTCCGGCGGACGAGGACGAATCCGACAACAAGTAGGCAGCACAGGGCGGACGCTGAAGGAAGAAAAGGCGGTTGAGTTCATCGCCACATGAGAGAGCGTTTTTTAAGTTGTAAGACGAGAGCGACGCGCCCATCAATTCAATCACGGGCGCATCGCTTCAAGTCTTCTGAGCCGATCACCTGACACTTATCTTGAGCGTGTAGTGAGCAGAGGGGTGCGCCACCACGTAGATGTAATAATCTCTAGTCTCAGGAATCCTGCCAACCCATCGCTGGCCTTTATCATACTCAGCCCCGAACCTGGCTTGCTCGCCGGAATAGAAATCCGGCGATTTGCTCACGGCGAGCGATGCACGGTTATCGCCTTCACGCTGCCAGTAGAGGCGCAGCATCAGAAGTTGGCCTCTGCGCGCATGAACCACATAGCTGTCATGTGCCTCGCCGCCGATGAAGCCGCGAACAGAAGCTAGGCTATGCAATCTTTTGTGTCCAGAAGTCTCATCTAGCGCTGCGGCAATATTGGGAGCAGCCAACGAACGCATGGACTCCGAACTGTTCGTCTGATTGATTCGTCTTAAACGGTTCGCCCAATCTCTGATGACTTTGGGTGTGGCAGCGCCGCCTTCATTAAAATATCTGGTCTTTTCATCCTGCCGGAAGATGCTCAGGTAGATTGTTCTGCTGACCAGATCAACCGCGATAGCCGATTCCAGATGCGTGCAGGCGTGAATCAGACAGCCCGATGAGAAGAGAAAGTTTCCTTCCTTCGTGACAGGATTGAGAGTCTCGAATGATTCCATGAACGAATCATACTTATCGCCCAAGAGCCTTTTCATGCGTGCTGTGATGACAGGATTTTTGAGAAGACTGTCGGAGTCCTGGCCTGCTATTGCCGAGATGTCAGAGGGCAAAGCCGGGCGTCTCGTCTTTGCTGTTTGCGCTATCACAGAAAGAGACGAAACAAATGTCATCAATAAAATCAACGTTACTTTTTTCATAGCTAGACCTCTTGATTTCAAATTCAGCCCGGCTATTAGATGGTTACCCAGAAAGTTTTTGCGATAAGACCACTCTGATTAGAGCGATTCCTCATCTCCCTCATCACAGCGCTTGCAGTCCAGTTCAAATCCCAGTCTAGATGCGCGCCCTTCTTCCGTCAGTACCCAGTGGCGGACGTTGAGCGGCGGGTCGTGGCGAACGTGCTGAAGGTGGCCGCAGTCAAGTACGGCGCGCAATCTCTTGCACAATCCACCAATCCGCGCGCGCTTCGCCCGGCGGGTCTGCGGCCTTGTTGATTTTAACGACGCGCCCCTCGCTGTTGCAGGTCACGCCCTCGTCTGGGCGCGGTGGACATTCTCATACGGCGGCGTGAAGCCGGAGATAGTGAGCGCGTGGCGCTTGAAGGAGTCCGCCGTGAGGTCGTGCGGATTGACGCAACCTCATTCCCATTGACGCGGCGCAAATCGAAGACGCCATGCTCAATCTGTTGCTCAACGCCATCGAAGCGATTGAAAAGGAGGGCCGCGTCACCGTTCGTGTGGGCTGTCAAAGCGGCGAGAGTGAAGCCAGGCCGGACGGCGAAGCTGTCATCGAAGTGACGGATACGGGGCGCGGCATCAGCGAAGATGATCTTGAGCACATCTTCAATCCTTTCTTCACGAAAACGAGCGGCGGCACAGGATTGAGATTGCCAGCAGTCCGCCGTATCGTGCGCGCTCATGGCGGGCGCGTTGAAGTTACGTCCACCGTTGGCGTTGGCTCAATCTTCACAATTCGCCTGCCGCTCAACCGCTGCGCTGACTACACTCAGTGCGGCCATTTCCAGTCGCGCACTTCAGACGGATCATCGCCATACTTTCTGATGTAACGCGTATGCTCGATCAATCGGTCGCGCATCTCTTGTTTCGCGTGCGCGCCGATTCTCTCAAGCACGGGGACGCGCTCGATTACATCCATCACCAGATGAAAACGGTCGAGGTCGTTTAAGACCACCATGTCAAACGGTGTCGTCGTCGTCCCTTCTTCCTTGTAGCCGCGCACGTGTATGTTGCGATGATTGGTTCTGCGATAAGTGAGACGATGAATCAGCCAGGGGTAGCCGTGAAAGGCGAAGATGACAGGCTTGTCGGTCGTGAACAGTGAATCAAAATCCTTGTCTGAAAGACCGTGCGGGTGCTCGCTCGCCGGTTCGAGCGTCATCAAATCAACCACGTTGACGACGCGCACTTTCAACTCAGGAAAATGCTGCCGCAGAATATCAACGGCGGCCAAGGTCTCAAGCGTCGGCACATCTCCGGCGCAGGCCATCACTACATCAGTCTCCATGCCCTCGTCGTTACTCGCCCATTCCCAGATGCCAAGCCCGGCGGTGCAGTGCTTGACGGCTGATTCCATGTCCAGATATTGGAGCGCAGGTTGTTTGCCTGCGACGATGACGTTGACGTAATTGCGGCTGCGCAAACAATGATCGGTCACGGAAAGCAGGCAATTCGCGTCCGGCGGCAGATAAACGCGGACGACTTCTGCCTTCTTGTTGATGACGTGATCTATGAACCCTGGGTCTTGATGACTGAAGCCGTTGTGGTCCTGCCGCCAGACGTGAGAGGAGAGCAGATAGTTGAGCGAAGCGATGGGACGCCGCCAGGGGATGTGTCGCGTCGTCTTCAACCACTTGGCGTGTTGATTAAACATCGAATCAATGATGTGTATGAAGGCTTCATAACAGTTGAAGAAGCCGTGACGACCTGTGAGGAGATAGCCTTCGAGCCAGCCCTGACAGAGATGTTCGCTCAAGACCTCCATCACGCGACCCGATGGCGAGAGGTGGTCGTCGGTTTTAAGAATCGGTTCGACGAAGACTCTATCAGTCGCTTCAAAGAGAGCGTTCAGGCGATTCGACGCGGTCTCGTCCGGCCCCATCACACGGAAGTTGCGGCTCGCTAAGTTTTCTTTCATCACGTCGCGCAGGAACTTTCCCATCACGCGCGTCGCTTCGCCTTCGACGTTTCCAGGTTTGTTGACCTCTACAGCGTAATCACGAAAATCCGGCAGCTTCAATTCCTTCAGCAACGATCCGCCGTTGGCGTGTGGATTAGCACCCATGCGCCGCTCGCCTTCGGGCGCTAAGTTCGCCAATTCGTCAATCAACTTTCCATTCGCGTCGAATAATTCATCAGGGCGATAACTCAGCATCCACTCTTCAAGCTGCTTCAAGTGTTCAGGCTTGGTCTTCAACTCCGACAATGGAACTTGATGCGAGCGAAATGAATTTTCAGTCGGCAGACCGTCAACAAACTTCGGCCCCGTCCAACCTTTCGGCGAACGCAGGACGATCATCGGCCATTGCGGGCGATGTTTGAAACCATCCGCGCGTGACTCTCGCTGAATCTTTTGAATCTCGGCGATGACAGTGTCGAGGGTTGCCGCCATCAGTTGATGCATCGTTTCGGGATCGTCGCCTTCGACGAAGTGAGGCTTGTGGCCGTAGCCGACGAAGAGGCTCGTCAACTCTTCATCGCTCATGCGTGCGAGCACAGTCGGGTTGGCAATCTTGTAGCCGTTCAGATGCAGGATGGGCAGCACCGCTCCGTCGCCCGCCGGATTCAGGAATTTGTTCGAGTGCCAACTGGCAGCCAATGGGCCTGTCTCAGCTTCACCGTCGCCGATGACGCAGACTGCGAGAAGGTCCGGATTATCGAAGACAGCGCCGTAGGCGTGTACGAGCGAGTAGCCGAGTTCGCCGCCTTCGTTGATTGAGCCGGGAGTTTCGGGCGCGACGTGGCTCGGAATGCCGCCGG
>QHXM01000150.1 GCA_003222945.1 Acidobacteriota bacterium | reverse complement strand
AGGCGAGAGCGGAGTGCAGTATGATGCGGCGCTTGCGCTTGCGTGCGCGTTGTTTGAGAGACTCTTTCGCGTCCTTCACGCGAAGAACTTTACGAAGGCTTCGCCCCTCTTCAATTGAAATTATTTCGATAGCCATGCGCGCACGGTCCGTCAAAGCGGCACAGGTACACAGGGAGAGAGAACGCTTCTGGCCGCTCCACGCTCAGAACAGTCTCATTGTTACATTCTCCATAAATGTCTAATCAGTCTTGAATTCTTATCTATCTTGAGTCGGCCACGAGCGTCAGCTGTGTCGTCGCACTATTTTTAGCCGCGCCGCCGTCGCTTGCGCTCGCCCATTGCGCTAACGCGGCTGTGGAGACTGCGAGCGTGATTAAGATCATGATGATAGCTGCCAGTTGCGCGATGCTGTTTGTTAATTCCTTCATATTCCCCTCCCCGGAATCGTTCAACTGTTTTCAGAAACTTTTTGAGCAATGTTTATGCCAGCCCGAAGTTTTGAAAGAATAATGAAGAGGAGAGAGGCGAATCCTTCTGGCAAAGAACGATTTACACTTGGCGGCGTTGAGGCTGAGAGCCTGGCTTCTATGTGAATGCAGAGCGCGCCCGCGTCTTTCTTCAGTACGAAGATTGTAGATTTAAGAGCGGAGCGTATGTTTTGAAAGTTTACAAGGAAGGGTTTGTCCGCAATAGGCCGAAAGAACAATGAGTGGATTTTCAAACAGATTGCAATGCAGAGAATTGTTACAGTTTATTTCAAAGGCGAGACGCGGCGCTTGTCTTCCGGCTGGGGTTGCTGGCGAAGGCGTTGATACCATTTGAGGGGCGGTTGTTGTGTGGGTTCGATGAGGTGTTTGATTCTCTCTATGGTGGAGCGCGCCGCTTGATCTCCGAGTGAGATGAGTTCGTCGGCGCGTCCCATCTCGTCCCAGCGTATGTGGCCTGTGCGCGGGCGTATGACAAGGTCTGCGTCTTGCAGTTGGTGAATTGAGGCGGTCCGTTGCACGACCATGATGGATTGCAAGAGGACGCCTATGACGGAGTGCGGCGGTCCTATGAACTTTGCGCCCTCGCTGTTGACATCAACCGCAATCACAATGTCTGCGCCGAGCGAGCGCACGGCTGCCGTCGGGATGTTTGCTACGAGGCCGCCGTCAACAAGTTGGCGACCGTGCTCGTCCGTGACGGGCACGTACCAGCCGGGCAGAGCGCAGCTTGCGCGGATTGCGAATGCAACGTCGCCTTCGCTGATAATCACAGCCGAGCCTGTCTTCAAATCTGTGGCGACGATTGCGAGCGGGATTCTTAACTCTTTAAATCTTTTGACGGGAAGGCGCGCTCGCACGAACTCTTCAAGACGCGCGTTCGATTGAACTCCAAGACGCGAGAGCGTGACGCGGCCAACGTCGCGCCAGCGTAAAATCCGGCCAATCTCGGAGATTTCATCAATCGTCATTCCTGCGGCGAAGGCTGCGGCGACGAGCGAGCCTGCGGACGTGCCCGCTATGTAATCAATGGGGATGTTGTGCTCTTGGAGTACGCGCAGGACGCCTATGTGCGCAAGCCCGCGAGCCACGCCGCCCGAAAGCGCAAGGCCAACTCGCGGACGATCAATCTTCTTGCCGTTATCTAGCGCCATAAACGAAGCGTTTGATGTCGAACGACGTAAGCAGGATGTCAGAGTCTTGATGCATCAAGGTTGAAGAGGAGCGTTAATACGATAAATTTCTCAGCGCGGTCTCTCTCTTAGTCCGTCAGAAAGATTATGAAGCCAATTAGAATTCCTTTCAAGCATTGTCCAGTCGTTCTATAATGCGCGTAGGCGCTTCGGCAAGTTTCTTCATTGAAAAAGCTCATTCACGTTTAGTTTATAACTTCAGGAAAAGGATGCTGATGATGGAGAGCGATCAGGAATTCGTTTTGGAAGTGTGGCGGCTTCACCCGAACGGCATTAGAATAGTTCCAGCCGACAAGAACCTTCTGGGCGAAGCGCCTCCTGCGGCTCTTCGTTGGTGTGGTCCATTCGTTTACGCGAACAAGGCAGGGTGGTGGGTCTATCCTCCTATGGATATAGACATAATCTATAAGCCTCTGGACAGTCACGGCGCTTACCACAGTAAATATGATGAAGAGCCGGACTGCCAGTCAATCAACATGATGAAGGGCTATTTCGATTGGCGCGTCGTCAAAGACTACAGGCACGGCGAGGCAGCCGTCATAAAGCGCATGTTGCAGGATCATCATGAGTATAGAAACTGTAGGCGGCAGCTATATGATTTCGGCCACGTCGAAGTGAACATAGCGAGCATCTGGACCGGCTGCATCTTCAAGACTCCGCCCGGCTGGTGTCTTCAAATACGAAGCCCCATAAACATCAACATGGAACAGCCATTCAGAATTCAGGAGGGCATTCTTGAGACGGACTGGATGCAGTATGACATCTGGATGAACCTGAAGTTCGTGCGCTACAACGAGTGGGCAAAGATAAGAAGGAATCAGCAGTACCCGTTAGCCCAACTCGTTCCAGTGCGCCGCGAATCCTACGACGAGCGCTGGGAGTTGAAGGACAACGTGCTAACCTCTTCCGGTGAATTGAAGGAAGAGTCCGAAACCATATTCAACAAGTGGAACAACTATAATCACACGAAGTGGAGAACCGGAGAGAAGGACGCCGCGACGCACCACAAGGAGCGCAGGAAGGCTGGAGTAAAGAATAAAGGGCGATAAGCTTTTTATCTAACTCAAGTTGATAGTGCTCCGCAATTCAAGTTGTTAGATAAATTGCCTACAGCTTTAGCTGTAGGATAAAAGAGAGAGAAAGATTCTGGCTTTAGCCGAAATCTTTCGGCTAAAGCCTATCAATTTAGCCAATCTTTTCCACCAGGCTTGTGCCAGTGGCAATTGATAGCTAACAGAAGCGGTCTCATAAATACCCGCGCCCGATCCGCCTTACAGGGAGCATTCTGATTGACCACAGTTTTCGGGCCTCAAAGTTAGCCGAAACGTTTCCGCGGTCGGTAACATATATTTATGAGACTGCTTCCAATAAAGTTTCCGCGCACAAAACTGATTTCGCTTGAAAAGGCGTCACCGGACGTATAAACTCCGCCTCTATTCAAAGCAGTACCTTCGGATGACCCGATAGGGCAGCCCGCACTGGCTAAAGAGTCATTACTGTTTTTCACTTTCACAAAAAGGAGCACCCCCGAGTATGCAGAACATAACGGCTCAAAGAGAGATGGAGATAATCCGCTACAAGTTCAGAACCAACAACCGTCTTAACTTGGAGTTTCGATCCGCCCTGTCGAAACTCTTCCGCGACTACAAACAACCTGTGGACGACGAAATTCTAAGCCGGGTGACGCTGGCGCTCCCGGACGAACTTGTCGGCATAGCCTCTTCGCTTCAGTCTTCTATCTCGGCCAGGGCGCGTAAAGGCGGCAAAGGCGGCTACAGTCCGCCTAAAACTCCTGGCATTCCGCCGCAGGGCGGGAACATCCCACCGCAGGGAGGAAACATTCCCCCTCAAGGCGGAAGCATCCCGCCACAAGGCGGAAGCATTCCTCCGCAAGGTGGGCCGTCGAAGAGACCGGGTAAAAAGAGTCCTGCCAAGAAACGACCTTCTAAGAAGAGGCCAAGCAAGAGACAGCAGCCGGGAGCGATTCCTCCTCAAGGGGCTTCCAAAGGAACCGGCAAAGGCAGAAAGGGACGCAAAGGCGGAAGCAAAAAAGGCGGAAGCAAAAAATGAAACGGTCGAGGGCCTAAAGAGCGCCCCGTGAATTAACCTGAAATTTTCTTCGTGAGATTGAGACCATAAGGGAAGCAAGAGCCAATATGGAAGATCACCATTGTTGATTGCGCACGCTCTACAGACGGCGACACTCTTCAGCGCGTCGCACGCGGGACGTTCACCTTGTGTCGCCGCCCGTAGAGCATTCAGCACAACTGCACTTCAGCGTACAGTTTCTCTTCGTCATCAAATAATGGGTTATGCAATACACCGAAGAGGCAAAAGGCGTTCTGTCGCTCATGCTCTACGACGCGCGCTCAATATCTTCCGCCGTCAAATATCTGAAAGGATTGAACGGGTGGACCGGCGCTGAGATTCGACAGGTGAACGGGAGCGGAGACTACTACTCCGTGAAGATGCGCCAGTATAGGTCTGCGAGCATTCTGGATTTCCCGAAAGCAAGGCGCGTGTACGAAAGTTTCGACCGCAAGATTGAAACTCATATCAAACCCTTGATTAACCGCGTCTGGCATCTTAACCTTACCGAGCATGAGGGCACGCAGATAATTCGCTACAGGCGCGGCGGGCGTTACGTCGCACACGCGGACGCAGGGCTTGATCTGGCCGTGCGATACTTTACAGTCATCTGCTATCTTAACGACGACTTTGAAGGAGGCCGGACTCATTTCCCTTCTCTTAATTACACTACGTTGCCGCAGAGCGGAAAGGCTATCATCTTCCCTTCGGAATATTTGCACAGCGCAGAGCCTGTCGTTCGCGGGGAGAAATACGTTCTGGTGACATGGATTCTAGGCCCCGCTCCTGTCAGCTGGATTTAAGATTTGCGAAGGCTTGTCGCCGCACTGAAAACTTCTTGGCGCTTCGGAATTGAAACCCTTTTCAGATGCCGATAGAAAACGGATCGAATCTTGGACGCTACCACATCAACTCGCTAATAGCTTCGGGCGGGATGGGCGAAGTTTATCTTGCGCACGATGTACAGCTTGGCCGTCCCGTCGCGCTCAAGCTCCTGCTTGAAGAGTACACGCAGAGCCGCGAGCACCTGCGCCGTTTCGAGCAGGAGGCGCGCGCAACCTCAGCCCTGAATCATCCGAACATTCTGACGGTCTTTGAAATTGGAGAGGTTCAATCCAGACTCTTCATCGCTACGGAATTCGTGAAGGGTCAGACGGTGCGCCAGATAATGCGTCGTAAGCGTCTGAAGCTGGACGAAGTCATCAACATCATCACGCAGGTGGCGACTGGCCTTGTGATCGCTCACTCCGCAGGCATTATTCACCGAGACATCAAGCCCGAAAACATAATGGTGCGCGAGGACGGCATAGTTAAAATTCTGGACTTCGGCCTTGCGAAGCTCATAGACCTGCCGGTCATAAGTTTTCAGACAACCGAAGACTCCACCATCGCCAACATGAACACCAACTCGGGCGCGATAATCGGCACAGTCAGTTATATGTCGCCCGAGCAATTGAGAGGAATGGTGGTTGACGCACGTACAGATGTATGGAGTCTGGGAGTTGTGCTCTACGAGATGATGACGGGTCGCATACCTTTCGGCGCGGACTCGCCAGCCGATGTTATAGTTTCAATCTTGCAGGAGAAGCCGTCCCCGATCTCAATACACGCCCCCGGCTGTCCTACGAGATTGCAGCAGATAGTGTCGAAAGCCCTGACCAAAGATAGGGAGAGACGCTATCAATCGGTCGCGGAGTTTCTGTCAGATGTGCGCGAGCTACAGGGCAGGCTGGAATCTGAAAACACTTACGGTCAGCCGCTTAAGATTATAGATAACGGCTCGCCGCGCTCACAGCGCTCGCATCATAGCGTCGAGCGCGTATCCCTGTCCGGCCAGAAGCGAGTTAGCTCGACGACGCTCTCGCCCACCGTTAATCCGGGGAATCTGGTTCAACTATCACAGGTAATGCTGCCCACCATAATTTTATTAACCAGCATCATCCTCTCCTTTACTGTCGGCTCAGTCTCGAAAGCTCTATCCGTGGTGATTCTTCTGGCAGGACTCTGTCTCTCAGTTCTGGCTTATGTATGGGCCAGGCGAGCGTCGCGTCAGACGACTCCTTTTCAGAGCATCAGGCTCACGAAATTGACGAACACGGGCAAGGCAATCGAAGCAGTGATTTCACCGGACGCCAAGTATATCGTCTATGTGAGCGAGAAGGCCGGGTATCAGAGCCTGTGGGTGAGACAAGTTGCGACCGCAAGCAACGTACAGATTGTGCCGCCCACCGACATAAACTTTCGCGGGATCACTTTCTCGCAGGACGGCAACTACGTCTATTACACTTACTGCGACAACACCAACAACCGTATGCTCAGTCTATACCAGGTGCCGGTGCTCGGCGGCACTCCGAAGAAAGTGATGGAGGACGTTGACACGGCCATCACCTTCTCGCCCGATGGTAGCGAGTTTGCCTTCGTGCGCGGCTACCCGAGCCGGTATGAGACGGCGCTCATGGTCGCCGCGAGCAACGGCACGAATGAGCGTAAGCTCGCCACGCGCAACTCGCCGGACGACTTCGGATGGCGTGGCGCACCAGCCTGGTCGCCCGACGGTAAGATGATAGCCTGCGCCGCAGGCATCTATGATGTGGAGATGACTGTCGTCGGCGTGCGCGTCGAAGACGGTGCGGAGCAGCAACTCACGATGCAAAGCTGGCCCTGGGTTGGGCGCGTCGCATGGTTGAATGATGGAAGCGGCCTCGTTCTGGTGGGCCGGGATCAATCGTCCGGCGTATATCAAATCTGGGGCATTTCCTACCCTAAGGGAGAGGTCCGACGAATCACAAACGATCTTCAGGACTACGGCGTCAGAAGCATCAGCCTCTCGTCCGATTCAAGCGCGCTTGTATCGGTCCACTCAGAATATATCTCAGGGATTTGGGTTGCGGCTAATGCTTCCTCCGACCAACCTCGTCAACTCACAACGGGCCGCTCCGACGGCTACTATGGTCTCAGTTGGACGCCGGACGGAAAGATCGTCTATTCCTCGAAGGCCAGCGGCAATCAGGACATCTGGATTATGGAGGCTGACGGAAGCAATCAGACGCAGCTAACCTTCGACGCTGGCTTGAACTATCACCCATCCGTAACTCAGGACGGGCGCTACGTGCTCTTTGTCTCGACGCGTTCGGGCGAGCCTGCCATCTGGCGCATGAACATTGACGGCAGCAACGCGATTGCGCTCACAGAAGGGAGCAGTCCGGGCTGGCCTTCATGCTCGCCCGATGGCGAGTGGGTCTATTTCAAGCGGATGGGATTTAACAAGAGGAGTCTGCACAAGGTCTCTATTGACGGCGGCGAATCCATAGCGGTCTCAGAGAAATATACGGGCTGCTTTGACATCTCGCCAGACGGAAAACTGATCGTCTGCGAATACTGGGACGAGCAGGTAAGCTCATGCCTACGTCTGGCCGTTCTGCCAACGGACGGGCAAGAACCCGTAAAGACCTTTCCAATTTCGCAGAACGCCGTCACGCAGGGCGATCTTCTGAACGTCATTCACTGGATACCGGACTCGTCGGCCTTCGCGTATGTTGATAACAGGGGCGGCTTCTCTAACATCTGGTGCCAGCCTATTAACGGCGACCCGCCTCGCCAGTTGACCAATTTTCCCGGCGACAAAATATTCTGGTTCGCCTGGTCGCGCGACGGCGCATCTCTGGCCTGTGCGCGAGGACTCGTTACCAACGATGTCGTACTGATTAGTTCTTCCTGAAACGATTCTCAGACCCATACAGAATTCATCAACCAGGGATTGAGACTTTTCCTTGCAGGCGTTCGGACTCTAATCCTTAATAGTCAGGTCTTGTTGCACTGATGGACCGCCGGGCATGACGGCGTAAGCTTTCAGTGTAGAGGTTTCGACCTTCGGGTGCGGCTTATAATGCAGTTGCCCTTTGTGATTCTTAAAATCCCCGGACGGCGCATAGAACTTGTACCATACCTGTGGAGACTCGATAACATTCAACTGCCAGGCAGGCGGTTTATGTTGAACAGACTTGATTACAGTCATACTTCTGACCGGCTCTACAAACGGAGTATTCGCGTGCACGGACGAGGATGGTTCGTTGGCTAGGTAGTTGTCCACCTTCGTGGCAAACTCGTCAACCCGAATCAGGTTACGGCTGGCATTCGTCATCATGACGATCAGGTTCGCTCGCGCGAATAGAAGAAAGTGGTGCGAAGCGTTGCCGAATACCACGTCACCGATTTTCGACTCTTTAAGCTGAAAGATGTCTGGAGATTGAAAGAACGAGAGGTGCTCCAGAAGAAGCCTATGGGCGGCAGCACGGTCGGCGCATTCATGTATTCTCATGCTAATGGAGGCGAGGTTCTTACCCATGCTTTTGTGCCAGACGGAAAGCGTCACAGGGATTCCTGCCTCTTCTCTGGGCTTGATCCTCTCTACGTCAGAAGAGGACCATTCGGCCAACTCTATCTCTTTTCCCGTCACAAAAAAGTTCAAGATAAAGAGGTTCGTGCTCAGCCTGTTAACGTCGCGCCACGTGTCGAACTCAAAATACCTGGCAAGCTCATCGTACTGTCTCTTATTAAGCGCCATAACACACCTCCGTCAGATTACTCTCTTGCGGCTGGGACTTCCCAACGGTGAACACTTCGCACGGTTCGAGCGTGGTCCGCTCGCAAGACGAAAACGGTATCCTGTGCCGTCCACGCCGCCAAACTGTACTTCGGTCGGAAGCAGTGCCACATGCGGGCTGCTGGGAGGGCCTGTAGGATCGTTGTCGCCGTCAACCATCAGGCAGCCATCAAAAACTCTACCGCTCGAATTGGCATTGCCTTTCCATGCGACCGTATGATGCGAGAAATCAGGAAGCGTGCCGGGGCAGCCGACCTTCCAATCATTCGGCGGCGCGCCGATGAGAATGGTGGGATTAAGATTAAAAGGGTCTTGTGGGCCGCGCCCCATCATGACCTGCGCGAGGTCGCAGCCTAAGATGTTCGCAAAAGTCGATACGATGGCAGCGCAATCATCGCAATTGATGAATGGCCCGTCAGACTGGCTCAGTTTTAATCGCTTCAGAAAGCGACTGCAACGAAAGATTCCGATGTCTATATAATGGTGAGCGCCGCTGTGAGGACAATCATATTCAATCAAAGGAGACTGCCCTCCGGCTTCGTCAATGTCCACCATGACGTGCCCCAAACCGAAGACATTTTTCGTTATGAGAGTTGCGGCTTCATCAACATCCTGAGCGCCCTGCGCCCACTTACAAGCCCAATCCAGAACCTCCGCCCAGGGCAGTTGATCGTCGTCCACACTGTGAGTCCAGGGCAGCGTCGGCCTAGCCAGCACAGCGTATATCTTGTGCCTGCTCTCATCGAAGCTTTGAAAGTCGCCCGCATTTCCCGTCGGACTGAATTGCCAGTCCCACACGACGTTGTATGCGTTTACGCCCAGAGCCAGCAGTTGCGAATTTGTAAGATTGAAGTCAACGATGACAGGCGCTCCGGCATCTGGGAATTGAACCCGCTTTGCCACAACATCCCCAAAGTTATCCTGCTCCGTTGAATGTCTGCTTACGGCTCTGACGGTAGCCGCCTGAAGGCTATTGTCCGTGCTCTGAAGCGAAACCCTCAGCGTGAGATTACTAAAATCCTCCAGAACCCTCCCGATTACATACGCGGCCTCGAGGCTGCGAACTACATTTGCCGTGCGCGACCACTCAGGCATTCGCACAATGTCGTTAAAGTTTCGCCTGATGTTCAGAGAGCATTTTGTACTCGCGGCGGCAGGATGATTGAAAGAGATGGATTGAAGTTCGAGGCTCATCTTTAGTTTCGAAAGACCCCTTTCTAAAACGTGATTAAATCATTAGAGCATATTACCTCCCGAGATTGTTCGAGCTTTAACTCTCCATCTGCTCTCACGCGCGCGCAAAAGGGTTTGATGCAGAAGACTGTAGAACTACTTTACGAGCTGCTTGCGCTTGATCTCTTCCAATTGCCGCAAGGCTTCGTTCAATTCCCTGTCCGAATCCTTCTCTTCGATCTCATGACGCTTTGATTTCCGTGAAAGCTTTCTGACCATAGAAGCTATGAAGAGGACAATTGCCAGCACGAAGAGAACTTTTACGGCGAGGATTACGAAGCCCACTATCACCCAGACGATTACGGCGGCTGCGAGGATGGCTAGAGCGGCTAAGATGAGCTTTGCGTTTTTGAGCATGATTAGAGACCTCCAAAAACTTCGGCGATGGGTATCTGCCTCAAGCTTAGCACACGCTCGCGCTCTTTTGGCAACGACTTCACCGCAGCTTACACAGGATTCAGAATCGTAATTTCTGCGTGCTCGCGTGCGTTGTCTATGAACTCATCCGTGTCGGATTCTATCTTGCTCTCGGTCAACTCCGATTCGACATCCTTGTAAACGTCCTTCAATTCCGGCACGAGTTGTCCTGGATGCTGGCGTCGAAAGCGGGGGACCCAAACGTCCGTGTAGTAACCTTCGACCTCCTTCTGCGTCACGACCGTGAAGGAGCGGAAACGAAAGTTAATATACTTTTCTATCGTCAGACGCTGGCGCACAATCTCTCGCAACTCATCAGAGCTTAAGCCTACGCGCGCCATGCGCTGCTGAAACTCCGCCTGCGACGGAAACTGCTTGACGAACTCGTTCAGCCTGTCGTCTATCTCCTTGCTCGTAGGCTCAATCGCGGGCAGTTTTTCCGCCTCCTGCAAGACAAGGCGCTGGCTTATGACTAGATTCAGTGTGCGATTAAGAAGCTCAGAGCTTGGATTCTCTAGCGGCGTGTTAGGCTCAAGCGCCAACTGCCATAGAAGATCGGAATAGGTAATGAGTGAAGGGCGCACGCCGCCGCTGTTAACAGTCGCAATCATCTTGTCAACGACGACCGCTTGCGCTTGCGCAGCAGGCGCAAGAAGGCAAAAGGTAAAAGGTAAAAGGTAAAAGTAAGCGATGACGGGAATCTTTTTCCAATACTTCATGCTCTTAATCTCCTTCACTACTCTTCGTCTTAACTTTTGCCTTTTACCTTTTACCTTTTGCCTTCTTCAGAACGCGCGTGTGAACCTGAAATTTATCTGCCCGTGTCCGGGGCGAAACATAGCTGGATTGCCGCTCTGCTGCGGTATAAGAAAATCCGGCGGGTTCACGAGCCACCCGTAGTCAATCGAAAGCGTTCCGCCGATGGGCGTCTTGACTCCTATGCCTAACCCGATTGTATGCGTCCAGCGCGCTCGCAGGTTGTGTGCGATGATGCGTTCCGCAAGCGTCGCATTGGGATCATCCTCCGCGCTCTTGCCATGACCGAAGATGTCGCCTATGCGATGAAAGACGTTGCCGCCGTCGTAGAAGGGCACGACCTGAAAAGCTTTCGTCAAAGTTGTGCGCGCTTCCAGATTCACGACCGCAAGAGCGTTGCCGCCCACGGGCACTGTGAACGGGTCTAGTTGAACAAGATTGCCCTTCTGATTTCGGAAGATGCCGCAGCCCCTGGGAAATGGCGTTTGCAGGAAACATTCGGGCACAATGGCGCGCGGACCAGCCTCTTCAAACCCGATGCCGCGCAAAGTCGTTGAGCCTCCGGCAAAGAATCGCTCGCTTATAGGCAAGGTCTTGTCAACGTCGTCTATCACGCCGTTGCCGTTGCGGTCGCGCGGGTTGAATAGATTCGCAAGGCCAAGCGTGAGATTGCCTGCAAGCACCGTAGTCTTTCGCAACTGTTTCAGTTGATAGAAGCGACGATAGTTCAACTGAAACTTGTTGAATGAGAGATTGCCGCCGAGTTGTCTGAGCGAAAGAGAATAATCAACGTTCAGATACTGGCCGCGTCGCGCGTCAAACTCGCTGTTCCGCGTATCCAGCACAAAGGTCGCGCCGACACGGGAGAGGCGAACCGCGCGGTCCGGCCTCAATATTGAAGCTATGAGCAAGCTGCCGATGTTAAAAAGGCGCACATCTTCATAAGCGTAGCGCACGAAGAGAACGCTGTGACGACGGCGGTCCATGTAGCGCTGCGATTCAGCGTTAAAGGTGAAGCGATTTATCGTAGGCTCGCCCGCTGGCTGTCCGAACTCGTCAATAGGATTTCCCTTCTCATCAAGGCGCTGCACGATGCCGAATGCGCCCTTGTCAATCGTCGAGCGGAAGAAGCGCGTGACGGTCGAATCCCTTAGATATTGAGCCGACAGGTTAAGCGGCGCGAATTGGTTGTCGCCGTAACGATGAAAGCGCGGGTCAGAGTATTCCAGGCGAACAAGCTGTTGGCGGCTGCTCGCGCGAATTCGTAATGCGCCCTGATCGAGTTTGCCGAACATATCCAGATCG
>QHXM01000149.1 GCA_003222945.1 Acidobacteriota bacterium | reverse complement strand
TTCGACTGACAAGAGCGACCCGATGGACGATAACGGGCACGGAACGCACTGCGCAGGAATCATAGGCGCTGAGGGCGACAACAGCTTCGGCATTACGGGTATCAACTGGCACGTCAAGATCATGCCTTTGAAGTTCATGGACGCGAACGGTTCGGGCACGACCAAAGATGCGATTGAGGCTATCAATTATGTGATAGACCGCAAGCAACACGGTGTCAACGTTCGCATCATTAGCGCAAGCTGGGGTTCGACCATGAAATCCAAAGCTTTAGAGGACGTGATTAAGAAGGCTGGCGATGAGGGCATTGAGTTCATCGCGGCGGCAGGAAACTCAAGCGAGAATTCGGACAAGCGGCCTCATTACCCGGCTGGCTTTGATCTTCCGAATGTCATCTCTGTCGCGGCGCTTGATCGCTTCGACCAGTTGGCATCGTTCTCAAACTACGGCGCGAAGAGTGTGTTCATCGCAGCGCCCGGCAAAGAGATTTTAAGCACTTGGCTGGGCGGAGAGTTCCGCGAAGCATCCGGGACTTCGATGGCGACGCCGGAGGTCGCGGGCGTTGCTGCTCTTGTTCTCTCAACGAATCAAAAGATGTCAATCGCAGATTTGCGCGAGAGGCTCGGTAATTCCGTTGACAAACTGGACTCGCTCAAAGGAAAGGTCGCAACAGGCGGACGAATTAACGCTGCGAAAGCTGTCGGAGCGGAATAGAGAACTGTAAGCAGAAAGGCAGTAGGCAGTTGGCAGCAAGAGAGTTCGCTCTTTCACTGCCAACTGCCTACTGTCTTTCTGCCTATTGCTTTTCGTCGCTTGCGCACTAGGCGCGAATGTGTGATTATCAAAAGTTGAGATGCAAGCCTTGATACACATTTTATACCCTGATCTTTTGAGGAGATGAACCGAAGTGAAAGCGGAATTAGAGCAGTTAATCGCTTTGCAGAACGCAGACACAAGTATTCGCAAACTAAAGTCAGAAATAGAAGCAATCCCCAAGAGGCGCGCCGAGATCGAAAAAGAGTTCGATCAGCGCGCCTTTGAAATTCGTGAGCTTGAGAGAGTGCGCGACGAGGCCAGGCAGGAGCGCGCCAGATTAGAGACAGAAGTTTCAGAGCAACGCACGCGCGCAGAACGCGCCGACCGCAACCTGATGTCATCGAAGAAGCAGGACGAATACACAGCCGCCATACGCGAAGCGGACGCCGCGCGCAAGCACATCTCACAGCTTGAGACACAGATTCTGGAAAAGATGGAAGCCTTCGAGCAGGCCGAGAGCAAGTTAAAAGAGCGCGAGCCTGAGATGACGCGCCTTCGCGCAGAGATGACGGAGCGCATACGCGAGTTTGAAGATCAGGCGCGCGTTCAGCAGGAACATTTGGAAGCGAACCAAAGAGAGCGCGAGCGTCTTCTTGCAACTCTTCCCAAAAACATGAGCACGCTCTACAAGCGCATCAGCGCACGCATACGCGATGGCATTGCGGTCGCAGAAGCGCGCAACGGCTCATGCACTGCATGTTTCATGGCCTTGCGCCCGCAGGTGATGGCCGAAGTCCGACGCGGCGATGACGTGATTACGTGCGACAACTGCAATCGAATTCTCTACTACGTTCCAAAGGAAGCGCGCGAGAAAGCTCCGGCGAAAGCAGCACCAAACGCTGTGGCTCATTAAAAGAAGGGTTTACTTTCTTGGAAGCTTAACGGCGCTTCGACTGTAAGTCACAAGCACGTCCGACTTCAAATACTCTTTCGCTTTTCCTTCATCCTTCAGATACGCATCCCAGAAATCAAGGCTAGCCATCTTTATGTAATCGAAGCTTGCTTTCTGGTCCGCGCCGCTCAATATCATCCGAAGATTATTTCACCAAAACGCAAGACTTAAGCATAAAGCCATGAGCGAAACTTCATGCTATCATTGTAGCTAGATATCTAAATCTTAAATTCATAGAAAGTCGCGCCAAAGAGAGATTGGACACGGCGGGCGTCCCCATTCTACATCGCGCGGAATATCATCATGCGGGTATTAGTCACAGGCGGAGCAGGTTACATCGGCAGCGTCGTTACCGAGAAATTGATTGAAGACGGTCACGAGGTAGTCGTTTACGACAATCTGTCGAAAGGCCATCGCGCAGCCGTTCACGCGGAAGCGAAGTTTGTTGAGGGCGATCTGCACGACACTGAAACTCTAAGCCGTACATTCAAAGAACACAAAACGGAAGCAGTGATGCACATGGCCGCAGATGCGCTCGTGGGCGAGAGCGTGACCAACCCCGCGAAGTATTATCATAACAATCTGGTCGGCGGGCTTTCGCTGCTCGATGCCATGCGCGAATCAAATGTTCGTCGCTTCGTCTTCTCTTCGACCTGTGCCACATACGGCGAGCCTGAGCGCGTGCCTATGGACGAGACTCTGCCTACGGATCCTCTGAACCCTTACGGTCAATCGAAGCTAGCCTTTGAAGGCGCTCTCAAGTGGTACGGCGCAGCTTACGGGATGAACTACGTGAGTCTGCGTTATTTCAATGCTGCGGGTGCTACGAAACTTTTCGGCGAACAGCATGACCCTGAATCCCACTTGATTCCAATTGTCTTGCAGGCTGCGGCGGGACGACGCTCGCACGTTGAAATATACGGCGAAGATTACCAGACGCGCGACGGCACGTGCGTGCGCGACTACATACACATAGTTGACCTTGCGCGCGCGCATATCTTAGCGCTCGGCATATTGGATGAGCGCACGGCCATTTACAATTTGGGCTGCGGCGGTGACGGCTACACCGTGCGCGAAGTCATAGATACTGCGCGCGAAGTTACAGGCCGGGACATTCCTGTTCGCGTAGGAGCACGAAGAGCAGGCGACCCGGCAGTGCTCGTTGCAAGCTCCGAGAAGATAAGACGCGAACTCGGCTGGACGCCGACGATGCAAGACTTGCGCGTCATAATCGAATCGGCCTGGAACTGGATGCAGGAGCACCCGGAAGGATATGAGGAAGGAAAAAGGTAAAAGGTAAAAGGCAAAAGGGATGAAGTGAGAGCGAGTCTTTCGTCTTTCACTTTTACCTTTTGCCTTTTTCCTTTTGCCTTCTCTTGGGCATGGTGTTTGATGCTCGTCTCTGGAGTGGCTAAAGAGCGAGCCGTTTTCGGACAGTTAAGGTGAACGGACACCAGCGTGTGTCTGCAAAGAAATCTAAACTTGAAGTTGAGAGGACAAGGAGCAGAATTATGCAAGAGGCTATAGAACAGACTGGAACGACGAATAATCAGGAGAACACTGCGGAGCAGAGCGCTGGCAACAGCAGCGATGTGAACGTAGGGCAGACGGAGCGTTGGGCGTCCGCTCTGGCCGGTGGCGCGCTGGCGATTTACGGATTGACGCGACGGACCTGGGGAGGCGTAGTGCTTGCGCTCGTCGGCGGAACTCTAATCTATCGCGGCTCTACAGGCTACTGTCAGATGTACGACATGCTCGGCGTCAACACCACAGGGACTGAGACGGATAATCCGCTCGTGAGCGTCCCGGCAGGCAAAGGCATCAAGGTTGAAAAGAGCGTCGAGATCAACCGCTCGCCCGAAGAACTCTACCGCTTCTGGCGAAACTTCGAGAACCTTCCGCGCTTTATGAACCATCTTGAATCGGTCAAGGTCACGGGCGAAGGGCGTTCGCATTGGGTGGCGCGTGCTCCTGCCGGAAAGACCGTTGAGTGGGATGCTGAGATTAATAACGAGAAGGAAAACGAGTTGATCGCATGGCGCTCGCTCGAAGGCGCGGACGTTGATAACGCCGGAAGCGTTCGCTTCGAGCCTTCTGCGGACGGAAGGGGAACGACTGTGCGCGTCACGCTCAAGTACGATCCGCCCGCTGGCAAACTTGGTTCACTCATAGCCAGATTCTTCGGCGAAGAACCTTCACAGCAAATAGAAGAAGACCTGCAACGCTTCAAACAGGTGATGGAGACGGGCGAGGCAGCAAGCGTCGAAGGACAACCGACGGGTCGAAGCGCAAGCGCTTAAAAGCAGGGCGGTCAGTTGTCAGTTGTGCGTGGTCATGTAAGCTTAATGATTCAATTTCAAGCTCGAGTTGCAGAGCGCGAAATAACTGGCAACTGACCGCTTTGGTGCAATATGAGAATCTTGTTCTCTCTTTGTATCGCAATGCTCTCGCTTGTCTCCATGTTTGCCGGAGATGAGCGGGATAAGAGATTGGTGTTCACCCGTCCGACCTTGATAACAGTCTCGTGCGAGCAAATACCTAAATGGCATGTTGAGATATTTAAGGATGAAGACTATAGATTCTTTTACAGGGATTACGGAAAGGCCGAATTCGTGCCGGGCTTCTTTGTCTACAGCCAAAAGCGCGATGAATGGATCGAGATAAAAAAGCTTTCGACCGAAAACGCAAAGCTCGGTCATTCCCCTCCCATCATGGAGATTCCATTGCAGGTGGCCTGGGATTATAGCTATCTGAAGAAGCTTGATTACGCTGAGATTCCTTTGCGCACGAGCGGGTCGATCACTTTCCCGGACCACATCACCGATGATGAAGGCGAACAGGCTTATCGCCTGGACTTCAACTCTGGTTTGAAAAGGGAAGAGTTTATGACTCGCTTCTGGATTCTTAAGAAAGATTTGGATGATGCGTTCGGAAAATAGAGACAGATGAAACAAGGGGCGAAAGAATGACTGAACAAGATAAGCGCAACGAACCGGAGAGCGAGTCATCAGGCAGCGAGAATCAGACGAACGATCCGGGAAGAACGCCCGGCACGGCTGAAGGCGATAGACAAACAGTTGAAGAAGACCTGGGCGAGAATAAAAGCAGTGAAAAGTGAATAGTGAAGAGCAAAGAGCGACTTTTCACTATT
This sequence comes from Acidobacteriota bacterium, assembly GCA_003222945.1. Taxonomy (GTDB): domain Bacteria; phylum Acidobacteriota; class Blastocatellia; order Pyrinomonadales; family Pyrinomonadaceae; genus QHXM01. Next base: position 22,306 of record QHXM01000149.1, on the reverse strand, counting down.
CACTTTTCACTGAATTAAGGTAGTGCTGCGCTCTCAGGATAAGCGCGCAGCTTGTCGCATGTATGAACTCGCCGTTTAGTGCTTTCTCTACGGCATCGCTGAATGGCATCTTTACGGTTTCAATCACCTCGCCGCTGTCCTGGTCCTTTTCCACAAACTTTAACGAGCGCGCCAGGAAAAGCGTTGAGGGAGAATTGACTATGGAAGGCGAATGGTGAAGCTCGCCAAGTTCGGTCCACTCTTCGGCTTCGATGCCTATCTCTTCGCGCAGTTCGCGCCGCGCCGCCTCAATTGATTCTTCTCCTTCGTCAATGCCTCCGCCGACACACTCTATGGTCTCGCGCCCTATGGCGTAGCGAAACTCCTTGACCAGATAGACGAACCCTTCCGAGTCGAGCGCCAGAGTCTCAACTCCGGGTTTTATTCTGATGGTCCTGTAATTCCCGTCCGACCCATCCGGCCTTATCACTTCGTCCTCAAAGACCTGAAACATCTTTCCCTCGTAAGCTTCATGCGATTCTTTGATAGTCCACGGACCATGCTTCTTCATCTCTAAACAATCTTCTCCTTGTATGACTGAGGTTGAAATCTTTCGGCAAATGCTATAGCCAAACTCTCTACGACAACTCGAAGGTTGCTACGACTTCGCCGACTCTTTCTCCGCGATGATTGCGCAGGTAAGATTTCGCGTAAGGCGAGAGCGCATTGAGCGCCGCGTCGGAAAGAAGATTGAGTTGGCGCAGAGTTTCAACTGCCGCCGGACGGCGAGCGCGGCTGCCTTTATCTCCATCTTCAATTTTGATCGCCAGCCCAAGCCCTCGCGTGTACTCTTCGCACGGGCAGATTGCGGCAGTGAACAATCCTTCCGCCCCGGCCTTTGCAATCAAGCGAGCGGGCGCAGCGCGCATCAAGGCAGTATCAAGGCTCTCGGTCTCGCCACCGATCATTTCCGGGTAAGCCATCATCGCGCCTGTGATTCTCTCAGAGGCTGCTCGCGTCTCGTTGTCGAAACCAGCAGGAGGCATGACAAGGCGTGCGTACATCGTAGCCATCGCTTTCACAGGCACGGCATGAACAGGCACGCCGCAACCGTCAATACCAATCGCTATGTCTTCAACAGGCACGCCGGAAAACTGCGAGATGCAAGCTGTGATCTGTAGCTGCACTTGGTTATCCGGCTTATCGTAAGTTTCTATTGCCGCACCCAGATGAAGCGCAAGCGCAAGCATTCCAGCATGTTTGCCTGAGCAGTTATTGTGAAGTTGTGTTGGCTCTTCCCCGCTCTCTCTTAAACTTCGCGCAGCTTCAGGACTGTATGGCTCATGCGCTCCGCACTTCAATGCGCTCTCGTCAAGTCCTATCTTCCTCAGCATCCCTTTGACAGTCTCAATATGCACGGGGTCGCCGTTATGAGAGCCGCAGGCTATTGATATCTCTTTCGCGTTGAAATGAAAACGGTCCGCCGCGCCGGAAGTGATGAGAGGGATTACCTGAAAGGGTTTAGCAGAAGAGCGAAGGTAAGTGATCGTCTCAGGCGAGCCAAGACATGCGACAATTCGTTCGTCTCCGTCAAGAGCTAGGATGTGGCCGCGATGGCGCGATTCTGTGATTGAGCCGCGCCGGACTTCGACCAAAGACCCGGCTGAAGATGTTTGAGCGTTTCTGAATTCGATTGTCTTGTTGTCCCGTTACTGAATTTAAGCCTTCGCAACGCTGGCCTGTCTGGACTCAATCTCCACAACCGCCGCCGACACTGCGCCGTACTCTTTGAGCATTTCCACGAGCGGCTCGAACTTATCGTAGAAGATGACGACGATCTCGCCGTCTCTGATTCTCTCAATCTCCATGCGAAGCGCCACGCGCTCGTCCAGGACAACGCGGCACTCGCGTTCCGGCGCTTCCTCCTTCACCGCCTGATAGAGAAGCCCGGCGACCTCGCCCGACGTGCGCCCGCGCGTGTCTTTATCTTCCTTTATGACCAAGTGGCTGAAGCCATGCGCGGCCACGCGGCCTGCTTCTATGATTAGACTGTTATCACGGTCTCCGGGCACGCCTATTATGCCCGTCACTTTACGCCCGCGCCAAAGCGATGCCATGCGACAGACCGCCTTGAACGCTTCAGGGTTGTGCCCGTAGTCGAGCATGACGTAGCCGCTGCCGATTTTGTAAAGATTATTGCGTCCGGGATTCTCGCCCTCATTGCGAAAGGTCATAAGACTCGAAGCAACTTGCTCGCGTGTAAGACCGTGAGCGCGGGCTGCGGCAACGGCGGCGACTGCATTCGCCACGTTGAACTCCGCCACACCGTTGAGCGTTGCAGGAATGGTGTTGACGTGCATGACCGCGTGCTCTTCATCACAGACGGCTTCGACTATCCATCCGTTTCTTACAAAGTAAGCGCGATTGCCTGCGTCCAGATGCTTCTTTATAAGAAGGTGATTTTCACGAAGCGAGAAATAGACGACCTGTTTGGGCAGACGATTGACGCGCGGGTTCTCCATCAGCCGAGCCAGATGCTCGTCGTCTGCGTTGAGAATGAGCGTCCCTCCTTCGCGCACGCGCTCAGCGACGAGAGATTTTATGTGGAGTATGTCTTCGACTGTTTCGATTCCGTCCTGGCCTATGTGGTCCGGCTGAATGTTCGTCATAACGGCAACGTCTGCCCAGTCATAGCCAAGCCCGCGACGCGCAATGCCGCCCCGCGCGGTTTCTAGTACGGCGACTTCGACCACAGGGTCAGAGAGAACTGTTCGAGCCGAATGCGGACCTGTAGTATCGCCTTCGACAATGCGTTCACCGGCAATGTAGATTCCGTCGGTCGTAGTCATCCCGACCGTTTGCCTCGCTTTGCCTATGACGTGAGCGATCATGCGCGTCACGGTTGTCTTGCCGTTCGTGCCCGTGATGGAAATTATAGGAATTCTCGAAGAAGTTTCGGGCGGGTAGAGCAAGTCAACTATCGCCCCGCCCACGTCGCGCGGCTTGCCTTCGCTCGGATAGATGTGCATACGAAGCCCCGGACTCGCGTTGATCTCGATTATGCCGCCGCAGCCTTTCGTCAAGGGAAGGCTTATATCTCTAAGCACAAGGTCAACGCCGCAAACGTCCATCCCTATCACGCGCGCCGCGCGCACGCACATTGCCTCTACGCTTTTGTGAACTTGGTCCGTGACATCAATCGCCGTTCCGCCCGTTGAAAGATTTATGCCGTCGCGCAAAGGAATGGTCTCGCCCGCGTGCGGTATGTGCTCAAGCGTCAACCCGCACTTTTCAAGATAAGCTTCGACAATCGAGTCAACTACAATCTGCGTCAGAGGCTTCTCGTGTCCCTTGCCACGGCGCGGGTCGCGGTTCGTAATCTCTATCAACTCACCGATGGTGTGCTCGCCGTCTCCTACGACGTGTGCGGCAAGACGCTCGCTCGCCGCCACCATTTTGTCGCCAACGATGAGCACGCGGTAGTTGCGCCCCTTGAATAGTTCTTCAACTAGAACGTAGTCCGAGTATTCTTTGGCTATGTGAAAAGCGTGCGCGACCTCTTCGGGTGTCCTGAGATCGAGCGAGACGCCCTTGCCCTGTCTGCCGTCAAGAGGCTTTACAACTACGGGTGGTCCGATGCGATCAAGTGCATCAACGGCTTCGCTCCAGGTCTGTGTGAGAATCCCGCGAGGCACTGGAATTGAAACCTGCTCAAGCAGAGTCTTGGTCAACTCCTTATCGCCCGCAACCTCCATTGCGACGGCGCGCGTCTTGTCGCAAACAGCCGCCTGAATCTGTCTTCGATTCTTCCCGTAGCCGAACTGAACGAGGCTCGCGTCCTTACCAATGCGAAACCAGGGAATGCCTCTTCGCTCCGCCGCATCAACGATTGCGCGCGTGCTAGGCCCTAGTTCAGTTTGAGCTATGATGCGCTTCGCATCTTTAATCTTCTCTTCGAGCGGGTAAGGATCATCTATGACCAGAGCCGTGACCAACTCGACAGCAACATCCAGGAGAAAACGCGCGCCCTGCTCTGCCTTGTACTCTATGATGACGTTGTAGCAGCCTTCTTCTCCGCCATATCGCGCACAGCCAAAGTACGAAGGAATGCCCGCGCGCTCAGTGAGTTCGAGCGCAACGTGCTCGACGATGTGCGCGAAGTAAGTTCCTTCTCGCAGGCGCTCAATGAATCCGCCCGCTCGCTCTCTTGAACAGCGATGCTCGTGCAAGCCCGGAAGGGTTGCGACAAGTCGGTCAACGAAGCCCGGAATCTCTGCGCTCGATTTTTCGGTCAACTCTTCCAGAAAGAGTCTTGCGACGAGAACAGGTTTGTGAGTGTAGATGTTCGGACCACTGATGGTCCTGATTTTGTCAATTCGCATTTCTTCAACCCTTTGCCCGCCTTCGCACCTGCTTTCCTTTTGAGCCGGATTCCTTTCTCTTTCCGTTTCTGTCCTGTGCCTCTTCCATAACGGGACAACGGTTGCCGAGATCGAAGCTGTGACCAGCGGGCAGTACGTGAAGCTTCACGTTGTAAAGAGCCAGCGCATCGCCGTCCCCTATGTTCGGAAGATTCGTGTAGGTGATGTCGCTCGCGTCAACCACAGTCACAGCGCCCTCGCCTATGACATCAAACTCTGTGTCGTGAACAATCATCGCTGTGTTCTCGTCAATGCCGATTCCAACGTCTTGAGGGTAATGCGCGACGGCTGTGAGCAGGCGGCCTATGCGACCGCGCTGCGAAAAATGCGTGTCGATGACAGCGCCCGTCAGAAAGTCCATGCCCGGACCAATCTCCATTCCGCCGAAGCGGGGCGTCTCATCGGACTTACCGCGTATGAACATAGAGTTGGACATCATGGCAGCGCCTGCGCTAGTGCCGCCGAGAACCACGCCTTTTTCAAACTTGTCGTGAAGAAGTTCGTGCATCATTGTTCCGCCCAGAAGCGTAGTGATGTGAAGTTGATCGCCGCCCGTAAAGAAGATGCCTGTGGCTTCCTTAATTAACTTCAACCCCTTTTCATCTTTCGCGTCCTCGCGGCTTGAGACATCCACAATTTTGACTTCGTCAACGCCTAGCCTCTTAAAAGCCTTTAAGTATTCGCCACCCAACTCTTCAGGCTTGGTCGTGGCGACCGTCATAACGACGATTCGCGCTTTAGCTCCATGCGCAAGGCGCAGGAACTCTTTGAGTATTTCGCAATCCCCTTCTTTATCTTCGCCGCCGCCTATGACGACCAGCCTGCCTCGCGCTTTGCTCAGTTCCATAGCGAAAAATAGAAGCCCGGTTCGCCTAAGCTATCCGTCTCTATCAAAAAACTCTCTTGAAAATCCTTTGATAAGTTGAAAAGAGCCAGAGACACCTTTGTCTCTGACTTTCATCGGGGGAATTAATTTCAGGGGGATAAGCAGATGGTAGTTTACCTTGCAGGTGCTACGAATCTCTGTACAAATGCGTACCATTATGTAGTTGCAAGATGGCGATGAGGAAAATGTAAATCTTAGGAGAGGGTATTTGAAAAAGTATGTTTTCTTTTGTCCCGTAGGGACAAGATGACAGTAGCCCGGCCATTCATGGCCGGGAATAGAAAGCGTGAAAAGTTTTGAGTCGCGTAGCGACGGATGAACTTTTATGGTTTGTTCATCCGTCGCTACGCGACTCAACATTATTATTCGCTATTATACCCGGCGCTAAAGCACCGGGCTATTTTCAATAGTCCCTACGGGACAAAAAACAGATTCTTATAAATTCTAACCCCTCTTCGCCTCTTTAGCTTTTTTTACTTCACTGTCCGCTTCTATAAGCGGCTCACGATTGCGTAGGTCGAAGCGATAGCCTTCCGAGAGTATGTGAATCTTGACGCCGCAGAGTGTGAGTATGTCGTCCTTTTTAAGCGACGCGAGGTTGGTGTAGCTCATGCCGCCCGCGTCTATGACTGTAAGAGAGCCTTGACCTAAGACTTCCAACTCCTGATCGCGCACGACGACAGCCGTGTTCTCGTCAAGACCTAAGCCTATCTCCTGCGGATACTGCGCGACGGCCAGAAGCAGGCGGCGAAGTCGCCCGCGCTCTTCAAAGTGCTGGTCAATCAGTACGCCTCCGATGAATCCCATGCCGGGACTGAGTTCGACGATTCCTATGCGAAAGGCTGTGTCAGATTTGCCGCCCGTAATCATCACGGTTGACATCATCGCTGCGCCAGCGCTCGTGCCCGCAAGAACTAAACCTTGCTCGTTGCGGCGATGAAGGGCTGTGTCAACCTTTGTTCCGCCAAGAAGCATAGTGATGCGAAGTTGATTGCCGCCCGTGAAGAAGATGCCTGTCGCCTTTTCAATCATCTCTACGGCGGCGCGCGCATTTGCATCGCCGCGCTTGTTTATGTTGAGCGCGCGAACTTCACGGACGCCTAGTTGAGTGAAGACTTCCGTGTACCTGCTTCCGACTTCGGATTGTGCTTCTGATGCTACGGTGATGATGACGATAGAGGCGTCGCCGCCGCCCGAGAGGCGCACGAACTCTGCGAGTATCTTGCGTTCATTCGTGTGGTCTTCAGCGCCGCCTATGATGACGAGCGCGCCGGATGCGCTATTAACCTTGCTCATGCGAGTTCAGGATTCTACAGCAAGCTTTCTAAAACTTCATGTAGCGCCGGAACTCTTCCTTAATATTCTGGTAGCACTCGCAGGCTGACGCCTCCAGTCCCTCGAAGTCAATGATGGTGATGTGGCCGCGATTGTATTTAATCAGCCCGGCTGTTTGCAGCGTGCGCGCAGCGACGGTGACTCCGGCGCGGCGCACGCCCAGCATGTGCGAAAGAAACTCCTGCGTCAAAGGCAACTCGTTGGACTCTATCCGGCTCGCGCTCATAAGAAGCCAGCGCGCCAATCGCTCTTCAATCGTGTGCAGGCTGTTGCAGACTGCAACCGATAGTCCCTCGCGGCCAACAATAGCTATCTCTATGGTCGAGCCGTCGCTCAAGAGAGAGAGAGAATGGAGATGAGCGCGTCGTTTAAGAAATAGACTTCGCGTATAGGCTCTTCAGGCTCGTGCAGAACCTGACCATGTTCGAGGTTGACCAGTTCTAAATGACCGCGTATGCGCTCGTACTCTTCATCTGGTAAGGAAAGGAGGACGTTATTTTTTGTCGGACGCTCGTGCGATTTAGCGAGGCTCATAATAGTGCGGTCTCCTCAGAGTTAGCTCGTAGCACCATTATAGTAGCAGATGGTTTCTGAACGATTGCATACAGAGGCAAGCAAGCGCGCCCGTTTATCTTCTCTTAAGTTAACAATGCTCAGTTGGCTTGTTAATATCACGCATATTTACCTTCAAGTTGTATCCTTCATTTTCAAAGGGGAAGAAACTTGTATGGACATGACATCATAGTTGTGGGGGCTTCGGCTGGCGGTGTGGAAGCGCTCTCGAATCTACTGAGCGACGTTCCCGCCGATCTGCCAGCTTCCATCTTCATAGTGCTTCACATTCCGCCTCAGACGCCCAGCCTGCTGCCTTCGATTCTTGATCGCGTCAGCCCGCTGCGGGTGTCGCGAGCGATAAACGGCGAAAGGCTTTTCTAATCAAGGTCACGGGCTTCTTCCGCGACCCGGAAGCGTTCCAGTACATCAGCGAAGAGTTGCAGGCGACGAACGACGAACTGACGGCGCGCACTAACGAGTTGCAGGAGTTGGGCCGCGAGATCACCAACGAGCGAAAGCTTCTGACCGAGATGGTCGAAAACTCTCCCTTCCTCATCATGCTGCTCAAAGGCTCTAGTCTGGTGGTGAGCGCCTACAACGCCGGTTACGCCTTGCTCTTTAACAACCGCCACGTCATAGGCCGCCCCTTCGAGGAAATCTTCAGCGGCGTGGAGATGCCGAACTTCATACGCCTAGTGCGCGAAGCTTACGAACAAGACTCACTTTGTCGCACGCCCCGTATGCACACGCACGTCGCCAACGAACAGGGTGAATCAACCGACAGCCACTTCATACACACAATCGTCCCCGTACACGATGTAACAGGCAAAGTTGATGGAGTTGTCATCTATACGGAGAACGTGAGAGAAGCCTAACCGCGAAACGACGCGAAAAGGAGTTAGAAGAATCACTAGGGCAGCTTGGTTTTTTCTATCAAACTTCCTTTCGCGTCCGTTTCGCGGTCTCATTTACAGCAGGTCTCTTAACCTGGTCCCAATAAAAATTGAGGAAATTGATTTCTCGCTCCCCATCTCTTTTTGGAAGCAATTGAACTCTCTTTTATGCACTTCGTAACACTCGCAGGCTTGATGCTCGATGGCCTCGCGGTTATCCACGTGTATCTTGCCGCGACTGTAACTGATCGCCCTCAACTTTTGCAGCATACATGCCGCCTGTGTGACGCTTGCGCGGCGAGAGCCCAGGCGTCCTGCGATTATCTCCTGTGTTAGAGGAATCTGGTCCGAGCCAACGCGGTCGTGAACCATCAACAGCCACGTTGAAAGCCTGTGCAGCATAGTGTGTCGCCCATTGCAGACGGAGCGTTGAGAAATCTGTGTGACCATAGCGCGGTAGGCTCGCATCAAAAGGGTTTGCGCGGCGGTGCTTCGCTGGAATAGCTGGCGAACGACTTCTGCCCTTACGCGCAAAGCAGTGCCCGGCACAAGCCCACGCGTCCACTGTCGCGCAGTGTATCCGCCTATGACTGAAGCTATGCCGACGACCGCGTCTCTGCCCATCATGCTTATCTCAACGGTCGCGCCGTCGCTCATGACAGCCAGATTCGAGAAGATGCAATTGAGCGGAAAGTAGGTGTAATCAACGTGGTCGCCCTGAATGTAAATAGAATCTTCGACCGTCAGGTTGATAGGCTCCAGATGCGGGCGCAGGCGTTCGTACTCTTCGTTTGGAAGAGCCGCGAGCAGACTATTTCTTATAGCACTTTGAGGAGTGATAAGTGCTGATGGGGCAAGCATAAGAATCTCCCTTCTAATGGCCTTGTCAGACATGGAAGCCAACAAACGTCAAAGGAAAACTCAGGGCTGATCCCAATGTCGAATTTCAACTTCTAAAAAGAATTAGTCGGGGGTGATTTTACAGCACGTGGATTATAGCCCAGGCGGTCGGCGCTTTGACACTGTCAAAGCGTCAGCGCAGGTTTTACGGACTGTAAGGTTTCCCGTAAAGCTCCTTGTAAATCCAACCCATTATGCGAACCTCCGCCGTGCAAAGGACTTCAATCCAGCAGCAGGTCAGATCGAGACGATCTTCCGCATGAGCGAACTGGTAAATCTCTTCTCCCTCCCGCCTCTGCTCCTCCTGCTTACAGTGAAAAATCTCTTCGACCTTCGGATGGCGAATCACTCCTGCGCGCTGGTCGTAAGTTAGAAACCACTCTATCACGTCCGCCAGCGACGACGTGTTGATGTCGCCAATCTCATCACGCGCTAGAGCGGGCGGGCCTGCCGAGCCGTTGTTTCTCGTCATCTACTCTTAAACTCCAAACCTACTTTAATTGAAACGACGCGGCGATTTCTCCGACCGTGTCGCCGCGACGATTCAGCACAGGAAAACTCGCATACGGTTTGATGGCTTCGAGAGCGCCACTCTTGAACACTCCGAGTTGTCTCAAAGCTTCTATAACAACTACGGGGCGAGCGCGCCGGTCTTCGCCGTCTTCTATCTTGAATGCAAACCCCAAACCTTTTTTGTATTCATCGCACGGCAGAACGGCAGCCGTATAGACGCCCTCCGCTCCAACCTTCGAGACCACTCCGCCCTGCGCAGACTGCATGACGATTGTATCCAGCCGCTCTGCGCGCCCGCCTATCATCTCAGGATATTTAGTCATGGCGGAGACAATGCGGCGGCAGGCATCCCGTGTCGCGTCATCGAAACCAGCGGGCACTGCAACAAGCCTTACATACATCAGAGCCATCGCACGCACACTCACGCCGAAGGTGGGCACGCCGCAACCGTCAATTCCGATGGCGATGTCTTCAACAGGCACGTCTGAGAACTGAGCCACGCGGCGGACGATATTGAGTTGCACTTCGTTATCAGCCTGGTCGTAAGTTTCTATTGGCGCACCTATGTGAAGCGCAAGCGCAAGCATCCCTGCATGTTTGCCTGAACAGTTATTGTGAAGCGCCGTAGGCGCTTCACCGCGCTCTCGCAACCGCTTTGCAGCCTCCGCGCTATAAGGCTCATGCGCTCCGCACTTCAACGCGCTAGCATCTAATCCTATCTTCTTCAGCATCCCTGCGACAGTCTCTGTGTGAATCGTCTCTCCATTGTGTGACGCGCAGGCAATGGCAATCTCTTTTTCAGTGAAGCCGAAGCGGTCGGCTGCGCCGGATGTAAGAAGCGGGATTGCTTGAAAAGGTTTGGCAGATGAGCGCAGATAAGTGACTGTGTGCGGCGAGCCGAGTTGAGCGACAATCGTGCCGTCTCCGTCAAGAGCTACGACGTGACCGCGATGCCGCGATTCAATAATTGAGCCGCGCCAGACTTCCACCAGCGGCTCTGCGCGCGGAATATTTTTAGATTCACCTTCAGTCATCTGCAAAAGATACTTTAGAGGGCTGCTCTCCTGCTACCGGAGGTTGCACACCGCCCGCGCGCTCATAAACCTTTCGCCCCTTCCACACGACGCCCTTTCCAGAACTGATTCTCGCGGCTGAATCAAAGAGCATCGCGTAGAGAACGGCCAACCCTAAAGGCGTTGTTAGGGAATAGATGACGGGGACTCTGCATCTTCGACTAAGCGTTGCGAGTATGAAGACCTGTAGCAACCAGATCGAAAAGAGCGGAAAGAAGAGCATCCAAAGCCGCGCGCTCGCGCCAGCAAAGAGCGCTATTGCGAATAAGAGAGCGATGAGCGGAGGCGCAACAGCGCCAACATACATGGAGAGAACCGCCGAGAGCGCACGCGCCACAGAGAACTTCACGCCGGAAAACCAGTTCTTCGTGCTGCACTCCCACATCTCGCTAAAATTTCTGAACATGCGCGTTCTCACCAAACGGGGCGCATACTCAAACGCCAACGCCGCGCCCGTGCTCTTAAGCCTATCAGCCAGCCGCATGTCCTCCATCACTTCATTTCGCAACCCGTTATAGCCGCCCACACGTTCAAGCGCGTCTCGTCGCATTAGGAAGAAGCCGCCCAAACCTACTGCTGATTCCGAGCGCGGGTCGTCAACACGATAGACAAGCATATAAACGAGCATGACCCAGGACCACGCAGGTGTCATCACGCGCTCCCAAAAAGAGTGGGCTTCAAAAAGCGGAATGAAGGTCAAGGCATCAACCTTTCGCTCCAGCGCATAAGCCACAGCTACGCGAAGCGCAGCCCTGTCAAAGATCATGTCTGCATCTGTCGCCAGCACCCAACGCCCACGCGCCGCGTCTAGCGCCTGCTGCATGGCATACGGCTTTCCTAACCATCCTGTGGGCGTCTCCGCTCCATCAATCACCTGTAATCTTTCATTACTCTTTGCAATAGCGTGAAGTATTGGCCCTGTCGCGTCTGTCGAACGATCATTGACCGCTATGACTTCAAAGCACCCGTAGTCCTGTTCGAGAATTGAGCGAATACATTCACGAAGCACGCGCCCCTCTTCATTGCGCGCAGGCACGAGTATGGAGACGAGCGGCGCGCTACCTTTCATCAAATCATTATTCGGAGTGGCGGCTATTAAAGGCTTATGTTTGGCAAGGGCGCGCAAAGTGATGAAAGCAGCCATGAGCCAGAACGCCGCGCCCATCCATGCAATCCACACGAGTACGTTGATTATAGGCATCTAACAATTCGCCGTCTTCAAATTATTTATGAAGCGACAGTCGCGGCCTCGCATGAATCAAGCACGGGCGCTTCCTCTTCCGCTTCCTTCGGACCATTCTCGCCGTAATACGGGCGACCCGTTGTGATGGCTTCAAAGTATTCGGATATGCGGTCGAGTATCTCCGTCACAGAGTGCGAATGATAGATGGTCGTGCGAAAGAGCGCGCCGCCCTGCAAGCGTTTTGTGAACTGTCCCGCGAGTTGCTTCATCTTCCCTATGGCAGCCATCTCAGGCATGTCTTCTCGCAACATCTCGAAGTATTCGAGAAGAACTGCGCGCCTGTCTTCATGGTTGGGTTGAAAGATGGGGCGAGCAGCGAGCGCATCTTCAATCTGACGAAATATCCAGGGGTTCGCCATCGCGCCGCGCCCAATCAGGATTCCGTCGCATCCGGTCTCTCTCCATTTCTCGAAAGCTCCCTCGACCGACACGACATCGCCGCTCCCAGACACAGGCACGCTAACAGTCTCTTTAATCCGTCTAACCAAATCCCAATTAGCCAGTCCCTTGTAGCCCTGCTCCTTCGTGCGACCGTGCAGCGCAATGTGCTCTACGCCGCAGCCTTCGGCAAGTCGCGCGGTCTCCACAGCATTGATAGTGTGATCGTAGTAGCCCGCGCGAATCTTTATCGTGAGCGGAATCTTTATACTCTTCTTTATCTCTTTCAGGATCGTTTCGAGCCGCTCGTAGTCGCGCAAAAGGCCAGAGCCTCCGCCGTGCTTTACGACCTTCGGCGCGGGGCAGCCGCAGTTGATATCCAGGATGTCCGCTCCCACCTCTTCGGCCATCTCCGCAGCCATGCGCATACGTTCAGGTTGTCCGCCGAAAATCTGAACTGCGAAAGGGCGTTCTTCCTCGAAGAATCGCATCTGTCGTTTCGACTTCGGATTGTTGCGCGTGAGACCCTCGACTGAGATAAATTCTGAAACAGTCAGGCCGATTCCGCCGCGCCGCTTCAACAGACGACGAAACGAAATGTCTGTCACGCCCGCCATAGGCGATAGTATGAGCGGCGGGTTAATCTCAATGTCACGAATCTTAAATGGCTTCATCATAAAAACTGTAAACTCAAACCGAGATAGAGTTCGCCTGCGAAGCTTCCGGCTCGCTCTGCTCTACTCTATCTTCCGGCGCGACCTGTTTCTCGCCGCTCTCAAGCTGCATGACGATTCGAGCGTACTGCGCAGCCTGACGCGATGCCGTTCGCGCTAACCCGATGTCGCCGCGATTCATAGCATCGAGCGCAGCGTCGCCGAACGATTGCGCGTTCGCGCGATAAAGGTTTATCTGTTCCTGTGTGTGGTCATCCATCGTTTTCGCCCTGCGAGTTCTTGCGAATCCTTACTATTGCTCTAATGTTCTTTAATGCAGCGAGGACGCGCGCCCTTCATACATTGACATGAACGGACCTGTTCCTCTAGCTTCTCTTTTAGACCCAAGAGATTATAACAATGCAGCACAGGCTCATCCAATCCGTAGGCATAGCGTGGACGATTCTCTACAGTATCTTCATCATCTGGATTTACGCCACAGAGCCGCGCACATTCAAAGAGGTAGCGGCTGGCGCGCAGGCAGCAACCGGAACTTACGAGATAGATCAGGGAAGATTCAGCGCCGCGCTCGAAATGTTCCACCGCGAGCAGTTTCGCGCAGCGCGCGAGGAGTGGCAACTGGCAGACCCCGGAATGCGTGACGCTCGAACGCAGTTCTATATTGCCTACGCTTTCTACCGCGAAGGCTGGGGGCGCTTCTATTACGACAAAGACCTCTTCAAGCAGGGGCTTGATGTCGTGAACCGCGCAATCAATCTTGCACCCGAAGGAACGCTCGTCGTTGACGACCCGGATTTGCAAATGCACACGGCTGCCGAACTCAAGGCTGAACTCGAAAAAGGTTTAGAGCCTGGACTTGGCGACATCAACCCGTTCAAGGTTTTTCGCAAGCGCAAATGAACACAGTGCAACGATCAAGAAATCGCGCACTCTTGCGCTTCGTACTGCTGCCCATGATCTTTCTGACAGTAGCGCTTCTGGGCGGCCTGCGCATAGACGTTGACACGCACGCCTTCATCTTTATCCCTCCGCCACTAATCACGCTCATACTCTCTGTGCTCCTGATGACTCTCTTCATTCGCGGCCACGCCATAGAACTTCGCCGCTGGGTCACAAGCGAGCAGTCCACATTGACGAATATTTCGCACGTGCTAACGCTCCTTACACTCTACTTCGCTTCGGCGCAGGCTTTGAACTCCGTGCTGCCTGAGCGCGGGCTGCTCTTCTGGCTCTTCTCCTTCTTCTTCCTATGGACGCTCTGGAACAACCAGTTCTCAAACTTCGACGCGCGCCGATTGCTCAGAAGCCTTGCGGTACTCTTCGGGACTGCGTTTTTCCTGAAGCACATGTTCTTAGCGAGCCTCTTCGCGCCCGAAGGTGGTTGGGCGAAGAAGGTCGCTGGATTTTTATTAGAAGTTGGAACGCTCGGCACGCTCGACTATCAAGTCTTCGCGCCAGCCACAGGCTACATCTCATTCTTCACGCTGGCTCTTTACGTCGGAGGTTTAATACTTCTCACTCCATCGCCCGAACCGGAAGAGAGAAGCGCGCTCGCACTCCTTCGCGCCTATCAAAATCTTCCGCCGCTCGAACGCATGACGGTGCGCGCGAGCATAATGGAGCCGCAAACGAATCAGCCTGCCCTCGCGCAAGAAGTTTCAACGGAGACGGAGACAATCGAAATCAGAGGCGAGGTGGTCGAAGCCGAATCGGAAGACACGCTAGCAGGCGAAAAGGAAAAAGGAAAAAGGTAAAAGGCAAAAGGGAAGACGAAAGGCTCGCTCTCATTTCTTCCACTTTTGCCTTTTACCTTTTTCCTTTTTCCTTCCTTCTCACCAGTTCACTATCAACTCTTCTGACATCTGCCACGCGGGAGCGTCCTGGCGTATCGAGACGCGCTGCAACTTTTCGGGTTCTTCGAGCAGGCGTCCCGCGCCGAATGCGACCGCTGCCAGTGGGTCATCTGCCGTGACAACGTGCAGGCGAAGCTCTCTCTGTAAACGCTCGCTCATACCATTCATCAATGCGCCTCCACCAGTCAGAATTATCCCTGTGTGATAGATATCGGCTGTTGCGTCTGGCTGTGCGTCTTCTATGACGCGGCGCGCGCCGCTCGTTATCTCCGAGAGAACCGGCTCGATTGCTTCGCAGACTTCGCCGCTGGTTATCTCGACCGCTTTGGCAGAGCCGTCAACCAAATCCTTGCCGACAACCTCCATTCGCCGCTCTTCCGCCTTCTGCTCATTGACGAGCGAGCGGGCAGCGCCCAACTCCTTCTTGACCTCTTCGGCTGTGCGCTCGCCAATCAACATGGAATACTTGCTGCGAACGTAATCATGTATCGCTTCGTCCATTGAATTGCCAGCCGCGCGCAGGCTCAGGGAAGAGACGACGGCAGCCGAAGCTATGATGGCGATGTTGGTCGTTCCACCGCCGATGTCAACTACCAGATGAGCACGCTCGTCGTCAAAATTCAATCCTGCGCCGAGCGCTGCCGCTAAGCCTTCGTTAACCAGATCAACGCGCGTGGCCTTTGCTATGTGCGCGGCGTCGCGGACGGAGCGCTGCTCAAGTGCGGTTGATGAACCGGGCACGCCGATCACAAGATGGCTTCTCTTCTGATGTCCGTCGTGAACGCGGTTGATAAAAGCGGCGAGCATCTTTTCAGCAACGTCGAAGTTTTCGATTATGCCGCTGTGAACCGGGCGATGAACTTCCGTATCGTGCGGCTCGCGCCCTAGGAGTTTGTAGGCTTCCAGGCCGATTGCTGTGACTTCATGCGAGTACTTGTGAATCGCAACTGCCGACGGCTCGCATAAAACAATGCCCCGGTGCGGCGCATAGATGAGCGTGTTCACCGTCCCCAAATCTATTGCCAGATCATCTGCGAAAAAGCTGCTTAGAATCCCCATGTTCTTAACCCTTGCCTCCCTCTTGAAAAGCTGCGCGGGAAGAGTGTTCTCAATTAAAAAGGGCAACTCGTATGCCAGCAACGAAGGCAGCGATTCGTCTCGGAAACTGCGAAAACTTCAGTTCTCTTCTGTGATAAAACGAGTCGGCTTTTACTCTCGTCAACGCTCGAAAAACGGACGCGCCCGAAATCCCGTTTCAAATTAACCACAGAGGACCAGAGAGACACAGAGGGAAGAAGAGAAATCTCAAATTCAAAATCTGAAACCCTTCTTTTTCTCTTCCTCTGTGTTCTCTGTGTCCTCTGTGGTTAATCTAAGTTGTTGATCTATCTTCTTAATCGAACGAATCTTCGGAAACGACCTCGTCCTTCAGAATCTCATAGAGACTCGAAGCGTCGGTTCTGGAGGTCTGTCGTGTGGCGGGAACGGTTAGGACTTTAACTGTGAGAAGATGATTACGACGGCGTAAATTAATCTCGTCGCCAACGTGAACCGTGCGCGAGGATTTCGCAGGCACGCCGTTGATCGAAACCAAGCCAGCGTCGCACAACTGCTGCGCAACGGTCCGCCGCAGGACCAGACGACTGGCTTTGAGAAAAAGGTCTAAACGCACTGGAAAGCAAGGATGAGGGCGGAGGGATGAGGGATGAATGAAGAGAAAGAAGGATTGAGCTTCTAGCTTTTCTTCATCCCTCATCCCTCCGCCCTCATCCCTTCGTTACGGTTTCTTGGTCTTATCGGACTTCTTGCCTTTGCCCTTTGCTTCCGGGGTCGTTGAGTCGGACGCTGTCGCGGGCGTTGCGGTGTTTATGCCTAAGATAGGCGCGACCGTAGGCTCGTACTCCTTGGCGAGCTTGATGTAAGCGTCCTTGCGCAGGGTCTTCATGTAAGCCTCGCGCTCTTTATCGCGCCGCTCTATTGTGATGGCCTCGCGCACTTTGTTCTCGTCGAAAGTCGGCACGTCGCCCGCAGGCACGCGCTCGTCAACGCGCAGGATTTCAAAGCCTTCGTCCGTGCGAATCAAATCTGAGACGCCGCCCACAGGAACGTTCTTTATAGCGTTAGCTAATTCAGTTCTTAAATCTGTTACAGGGAATCTTCCGACTGCGCCTCCGTTCTGAACTGCTGTGCGGTTGCCAGCCTGGTCAAGACGCTCAGAGTTTGCCGCCGCGAGAGTTTTGAAATCTGCGCCGGAGCGCAACTGCGCCACAATTTGGTTAGCTTTGGCGCGCACCTCAGCTTCATTAGGCTTTCCCGCAAGGCTCAAAAAGATTTCCGAGATTGTGACAACCTCCGGCTTACGGAATTTATCCTTATGCTTCTCGTAGTAATCCTTAGCCTCCGGCGTAGTTATGTTGTTGTAAATCTTCGCGTCCACATCGCTCGACAGCACTGCGTTCTTCATATACTGCGTCCGAAGTGTCTGGCGAATCTCCGCCGGGTCAATCTGTTCTTTCCGCATGGCCTCTTCCATCTGCTGAACGGTTGTGAAGCCCTGCTCCTTCATGACGCGCAGCATCTCGACGTTGACTTCCTTCTCCACATCATCCGTAAGGTTCAACTCCTTGCCCTTCTGAACCAGAAGAAGCTCGTCAACGAGGTTGGCTATAATCTCGGCCTGTCGGCGCGTGACCTCTTCATTAGCTTTCTGCTCCGGCATACCCTGACGTTTGAAAGCCTCAACGGCGTCTTTCATCTCGCGCTTCAAGGAGGAGAGCATGATGATGTCGCTGTTGACCTGCGCGATTACGGAGTCAACGACGATAGGCTCGCCGCCCTCCTGTGCGAATGCAGACAGGCCGGAACTGAACATCACGGCAACAGCAACAAACGCCGTCCACGCGAATATAGTTAATTTTGATTTCACAGTTATTTATACTCCTAAATAATTGTCAGTTGTCCGTTGTCAGTTGTACCAGCTTTTTGCAACTGACAACGGACAACTGACCACTGACTACTTCGCATTTTAATCTCCCGCGCTGATTTCCAGCAACACGCCGCGAGCGGTTTCAAGCACAGAGTCCATCTCTTCTTCATTGAGGTCAACGCGAAGCACGCCGCTCGGCGTGAATGTCGCCCCTTCACGACGCCCTATCATCGCCATCAACCTTTCAGGCGCGACCCGCGCCTTTTCGCTCAACTTAATTGCAATACCTGTTTGCGTCCGGTCAATCGAAACCACACCGACCTCTTCTGCCACACGACGAAGGCGCGCGTACTCGAACAACCTGTTGACAGAATCGGGCGTGCGCCCGTAGCGGTCCTGAGTCTCCGCCAAAATCGCGCGAAGCGTCTCTTCATCACGAGCAGAAGAGACTCGCTTGTAAGTCCTGAGCCGTTGCCCCATGTCCTGTATGTAGTCTTCAGGAATGGCAACGTCAACGCCCAAATTTATAGAAACGCTCGTCTCGTCCTCTACAGCCTCGCCCCTGAGTTCAGCTACGGTACGCTCAAGCATCTGCGTGTAAAGATCAAAGCCGAGCGCGTCCATGTGGCCCGACTGCTGGCCGCCCAATAGATTCCCAGCGCCGCGTAGTTCAAGGTCCAGTGCCGCTATGCGAAAGCCTGCGCCAAGGTCTGAGAACTCGCGTATGGCTGCGAGTCTTCGACGCGCGATCGGCGTCAACCCCTGTTCTGAAGGAATCAATAAATAGGCGTAAGCGCGGCGATTCGAGCGCCCTACGCGCCCGCGCAATTGATAAAGCTGCGCTAACCCGTAAGCATCGGCGCGGTTTATGATGATCGTATTGGCGCGCGGGATGTCTATGCCGTTCTCTATAATCGTAGTCGCAACGAGAACATCATATTTGTAGTCAACGAAATCCAACATCACCTGCTCCATCTCTTTTTCATTCATCTGACCGTGAGCAACAGCCATGCGCGCCTGCGGCACCAGACGTTGAACGAGCGCAGCGATTGTGTCAATGGATTCGACGCGATTATGTATGAAGAAGACTTGGCCTCCGCGTGCAAGCTCCAGTTCAATCGCAGACTTGATGACGGATTCCGAGAACTGCACGACCTGAGTCTGAATCGCCAGACGATCTTGCGGCGGAGTTTCAATCAGAGACATATCGCGCAAGCCCATCAAAGACATATTGAGCGTTCGCGGAATCGGAGTTGCGGAGAGCGTCAACACGTCAACCCTCTTCTTCAACTGCTTCAGACGCTCCTTGTGCGCAACGCCGAACCGTTGCTCTTCATCAACTACGACCAACCCAAGTTCACGAAAGCGCACGTCTTTCGAGAGAACCCTGTGCGTGCCGATTAGAATATCAACCTCGCCCGATTCAACGCGCTTCACCACATCCTTCTGCTCCTTCGTCGAGCGAAAGCGCGAGAGCAGTTCTACTTTAACGGGGAAGGCTGCGAAGCGTTGTCGAAAAGTCTCGAAGTGTTGATACGCAAGCACTGTTGTCGGAGTCAAAATCGCAACCTGTTTGCCTTCCATCACAGCCTTGAATGCCGCGCGCATCGCAACCTCTGTCTTGCCGTAGCCCACATCGCCGCAGAGCAAGCGGTCCATTGGCACAGCCTCTTCCATGTCTCGCTTCACGTCCTCAATCGCGGTCTCCTGGTCCGGCGTCAGGACAAACTCGAATCCCTCTTCAAACTCACTCTGCCACGGCGAGTCCGTTGCAAAGGCAAAACCTCCGACAAGTTTTCTCTCAGCATAGAGACGCAAAAGCTCATCGGCCATGTCGCGCATTGCGCGCTTGGCTTTGGCTTTCGTTTTCTGCCAGCCGAGTCCGCCAAGACGATCAAGCGTAGGCTGATTCCCCTCCGCGCTTGAATACCTTTGCACCAGATCAAGCCGCTCTACGGGAACGTATAGCTTCGCGTCGTCCGCGTAAAAGAGCAGCATGAACTCGCCCCGGCGATTTTCCCCAAGCTCAAGCGTCTGCAACCCGCCAAACCGCGCAATGCCGTGGTCCACGTGAACAACGAAGTCTCCAACTTTCAGATCGCGGAAGTCAGATAGAAACGCAGCCGTCTTAGATTTTCTACTTTTACCTTTTTCCTTCTGCCTTTTACTTTCTGCTCGGAGCGCAACGTCGCTCGATTCATCAAACAGGTCGTTCTCGACATGGACAATCAAGCGAGCGCCCGGCAACTCAAATCCACCTGACAGTCGCCCCACAGTTACGAACACTCCGCTTGATTGTGCCGTCGAACTGTTGACGCTCTCGCCGCTCAAAGAGACGCGAGCCTCCACACCGTAATCAGAAAGAATCTCAGCAAGGCGCTCAGCCATGCCCGCGCTGTGCATGACAAAGAGCAAGCTCGCATTGCGCTCAACCGCCGTGCGTTTCACCTCGCCAGCCAACTCAGGCAATCGCCCGTGATAACGACGAACACTTTGCGCACGCCATTCAACTTCTTCTGCCACTTCGACTGCCGGAAAAAGAAACAATGGACGAGGAGCATTGCGCGAACGTCCAATCTGTATCTCCGGCTGCTCGGCATCCAGAGCGAACCTTTCATCAACGACCGCAGCCGCGCGTCCAAGTGAGCGCAACTCAAGGCGGTTCACGCGGCCTAACTTCTCGCGCAACTCTTCCGCCGTCAGATACCATTCACCGGGTCGCAGTCCGAGTTCATCCGCAGCTTCAGTCTCCGCATAACGCGCTTCCAGAGTTTCATAGACGCTGCCCAGATACGATTCAACGCTCGCAGGCTCGTCAACCAACAGCACGGCATCGCGTAGATAATCGAACACACTCGCTTGGCCGCCGCGCATGATAGAGATTAACCACTCCCAACCCGCGAACCGTTCGCCCTCATCAGCATAAACTGTCCTGTCACGAAGCGAGCGCGCATATCTTTCATCACTCCAACGCTCCCGCGCCGCTTCAGCCCACAGACGAAAGTCATCCGCCATCACCGCCAACTCGCGCATAGGCGCAATCTCAACCTCCGCAACTTGCGCGGTCGAAAGCTGAGTCTCAGGATCAAACTCGCGTATGGAATCAACAGTGTCCCCGAAAAATTCCACACGAACAGGCGACGTTCTTCCCGGCGACCACACGTCAAGAATCCCGCCGCGCATGGAAAACTCTCCAACTGCGCCTACGGGGTCTTCGCGCACATAGCCCGACGCCATCGCCACAGCGTCAACGCCCTCTGCTCCAGAGTCTCAGCGTGAGGCGACGCGCCCGCATACGGGTCTGATTCCGACGCGGGCAGCATCAACACAGTCTCTTCACACTCCGCAACACCACGCAACACGCAATACCAGAAGCGCACGTCGCGCTCCCAACCTTCCAGATCACGATTCGCCTGCGCGACAACCGCGAAACATTTCCCCACCTCCTGCTGCAACGCAGCCAGCACAAGCGCACGCGCAGGATTCGCCGCCAACCCGCTCACAGAAACAACGCGAGCACCTCCGCGCACCTCTGCCAAGAGACGCCCATACTCCTCGCTCTCCCTCACGCGCCGCAACATACTCTGCAAGATTGTTGTAGATTGAATCGTGCTACTCATAAAACTTTAGTACTGAGTACTGAGGACTGAGTAAAAGCGTTGTCTTCCTTCTCAGTCCTCAGTACTCAGTACTCATCACTTCTTTTAATTCTTTCTATCACGCTGCTCGTCGAAGCGCCTTCGATGAAGGGGAGCGAGAGAACGCGCCCGCCCGCTCGTTCGACCTCTTCGCGCCCGTGAATCTCGTTCAGGTTGTAATCGCCGCCTTTGACTAAAACATCTGGCAGAAGTTCTGCGATTAGTGAGCGCGGGCTTATATCGTCAAAGATTGTGACGTAATCAACTGCGCTCAAGGCCGCCAGGATTTCCGCTCTCTCCTGCTCATTCATAACGGGACGCTCCGCGCCTTTCAACTCGCGCACCGAACGGTCGCTGTTGATCGCCACTAATAACGCATCGCCAAGCTCGCGCGCACTCTGCAAATATCTGACATGCCCTACGTGCAGAATATCGAAGCAGCCGTTTGTGAAAACCAAACGCTTACCTTCCTCACAAAGCCGCGCACGCTCCTCGCGTAGTTCATCAATAGAGAGAATTTTCCCGCTCATTGAAATAGAAATGCTAACACGACGCCGCGCCGTTCAGTAAATGGTCTGTTCGTAAATCGTGAATCGTGAATCGTAAATCGTCGAACGAGCTTTCTTCTATTCACGATTTACGATTTACGATTTACGAACACATGATTTACGATGTAATCCATGACGATTCCTTTCATAGAAGAGAACGACCAGACGCGCGCGCGCCGAGAGCACCTGGAAAAGTTGCGAGAGCTTGTAGGCAACGCCTACCCGAACAAGTTTGAGCGAAGCAATGTTACGGGCGATGAAGACACAATCACTGCTGTCGTTGAGAAGTTCAAAGCTTACGAGCCGCAGGTTAAAGAAGGCGAGCGTCCCGCACCCGAAGAGATTGAGCGCGCCAACGCGGACTTAAATAAGATTAACGTTCGCATCAGTGGTCGCATAGCAACGCCGCCGCGCTTGATGGGCAAGGCCGCCTTCGTGCATCTCTCGGACGGCGTCTCGCGCTTGCAGATTTACGTTCGCAAGGCAGACGT
>QHXM01000148.1:3726-20254 GCA_003222945.1 Acidobacteriota bacterium | reverse complement strand
ACTTTGGACGGCTCGCCTAACACTGAAGGCAGAGAGCCACGCGTAGCTTTCGTTCCTCCTGCCGATGCGGTGCAGGAGTTCAAGGTCGTGACCAACAGCTTCGACGCGCAGCAGGGACATACCGCAGGCGCGAACATTGATGTCACTTTGCGAAACGGCACGAACGACTTTCACGGCTCGCTCTACGAATTCGTGCGCAATGACCTTCTCTCCGCCAACGACTTCTTCCTGAACCGTGCGGGACAGCCGCGCGATGCGCTTCGTTATAATCGCTACGGAGGAACAATCGGCGGTCCAATTATCTTCCCTCGCTTCGGCGAAGGCGGACCGGCGGTTATAACGGAGCGCAACCGCTACTTTTTCTTCTTCTCTTACGAAGTCTTGAAGGATGCTTTTCCAGAACCCGGACTGTTCACAGTTCCAACCCTTGCGGAACGAAACGGCGACTTCTCTCAACTGCTCCCGCTCGGTCTTCAGGTTTACGATCCGCTGACAGCCATTCGAGTTGGCAGCAGAATCGAGCGCACACCTTTTCAGAACAACATCATTCCGCCAGAGCGCATCAGCGCGACGGCGCGCGCCTACCTGCAATTCTATCCATTGCCGAATCAACCGGGCGACGCGCAAGGGCGCAACAACTACATAAGCCCAAGCCCGCGCTCCGATACTTTCAATTCAGAATCTCTTCGTCTCGATTTCAACTTCAACGAAAGGCACACGGCATTTCTTCGCTACACGCGCAATAATCGGCGCGAGGATCGCTTCAACTGGACCGGCGTAGTAAATGGCATTCGCCCGACCGGGACATATCTCTTTCGCAATAACAACGGCGCGACCTACGACGACATCTACACAGCATCGCCTACGCTCGTCTTCAACCTGCGCGCAGGTTTTTCACGCTTCTACTCTCCGACCGTTCGAGAGAGCGAAGGCACATTCAATCCTGCATCGCTCGGCTTCTCTTCTCGCGCGGCATCGCTTTTCACGGGCATCTCCTACTTCCCGCTATTCCAGATCGGCGCATACTCTACGCTGGGCGATCAACTAGGCTCAGCTTTTTCGGATATCACCTATTCTTTTCAACCGACAGTAACGAAACTCGTCGGCGACCATAGCTTGCGCTTCGGCTACGACTTTCGCTCCTACCGTGAAGACGCCTTCGGGCTTGGACACGCGGCGGGTCGCTACGACTTCGGCACAGATTTCACGCGCGGTCCATTCGATAACTCTGCGCCAGCATCCATAGGTCAAGACCTCGCAGCATTCCTGCTAGGCCAACCGACGGGCGGAATTCTGGAACGCAACACCGCGCGCTCCAATCAAACCCTCTATCACGGCATCTTCTTTCAGGACGATTGGAAGGCTACGAAGCGACTGACTTTGAATCTTGGAGTGCGTTACGAATACGAAGGAGCGACGACCGAACGTTTTAATCGCAACGTGCGCGGCTTCGATGCTGCGACTCCGAATCCTATTGAAGCAGAGGCGCGTGCGGCTTACGCTCTGAACCCTATCCCTGAAATCGCGCCGCAGGATTTCCAGGTGCGCGGCGGTCTAACTTTCGCGGACCAAAACAATCGCGGCTTCTGGCAACCAGACAAGAACAACATTCAACCTCGCCTGGGCTTCGCCTACCGCATTGATGATCGAACGGTCGTGCGCGGAGGCTTTGCCATCTACACTATACCTTTTGGCATTGACGGCATTGAGCAGTTCGGCTTCTCGCAATCCGTGAATCTCGTTCCGACCTTAGACAACGGCCTCACCTTCCGCGCAAATCTCTTCGACCCTTTTCCAGAAGGCTTGCCCGCCGCTCCCGGCTCATCGCATGGCCTTGCGACATTCATAGGCCGCGACATTGAGTTCGTTCCCGTAAGTCGTCGCAACGGGCAATCGGAGCGCTGGCAGTTAAGCTTTGAGCGAGAGATTCCAGGCCAATGGCTCTTTGAGATTTCATACATTGGCAACTACGGCTACGATCTGACAGCGGCAACGGACGCGCTCAACGCTCTGCCTCTACAGTTTCTCTCAACCGCGCCCGTGCGAGACCAGGCGAGAATTGATTTTCTGACCGCGAGCGTCGCAAATCCGTTTCAAGGTCTCGCGCCGGGAACAAGTCTCAACAGCGCGACCGCTCAGCGCCAGCAACTCCTACGCCCCTTCCCTCAGTTCGGAAACATACGCACGTATCGTGACGACGGAACGAGCATCTATCACGCCGGACAATTTCGTGTAGAAAAGCGATTCACGCGTGGCTATACCTTGCTCGCAAGCTACACCTGGTCGAAGCTCCTTGAAAGAATCACGTTTCTAAATCCGACCGACACCGAATACGAGAAACGCATCTCGTCAAACGACGCGCCGCATCGCTTCGTACTCTCCGGCATCTGGGAACTGCCCTTCGGAAAAGCGCGCAGGTGGGGCGCAGATTGGAACGGCTTTGAAGATGCAATCTTGGGCGGCTGGCAACTGCAAGCCATCTGGCAGGCGCAGAGCGGGCGGCCTCTTGATCTGGGCAATCTGTACTTCAACGGCGACCTGTCGAAGCTCAAAGTGAAGATAAGCGGAAGCACTGTTGACGCAGCATTCGACACGAGCGGTTTCTATTTCACGGACGCACTGGTTCAAACAAACGGCGTCGTCGATCCTGCGAAGCAACGCAACGACCCTCGCATTCGTCTAGCCTTCAACCTCAGAACATTCCCGTCGCATCTATCGAACTTTCGTAGCCAGCCCTTGAATCTCTGGGACATCTCGCTCATCAAAAACTTTCTTTTCACCGAAGCCACGCGCCTACAACTTCGCGGCGAATTCCTGAACGCCTTCAACCACCCGCAATTTGGCAACCCCAATCTTGACCCGACCAGTTCAAACTTCGGTCGCATCACGAGCCAGGCCAACCTGCCGCGCAACATTCAACTCGGCATCAAGCTAATTTTCTGATGAATCTTTCGATAGATGAAAACTATGCGCAATACGCAGATAAGAATATTATGTGGTGCGGAATGATTACGGATAATACATCAGATTTGGGTGATTATCCGTAATCATTCCGCTTATACAATAGTTAGGCGGCTTCTGATGAAATCAAGATGCCTGATTTATTCAATTATACAATTCGACCCGCTCTTTCTTCTGATGAGCCTTTCTTGCGCGAGATGTTTTATCAAGCTCTGCACGTCGAAGGACAAGAGCCATACCCGCGAGAAGTTTTAGACCGTCCGCACATTGCCAAATATCTTCGAGATTGGGGACGAGCTAAAGATTTGGGCTTTGTTGCCGAAGACATAAACGGTCAGCCGATTGGTGCTGTCTGGTGTCGTTTGTTGGACGTTGAGGAAAAAGGTTTTGCTCACATTGACGACGAAACGCCTGAAATGGGAGTAGCAGTTTCGCCTGAATACAGAGGCAAAGGTGTTGGAACGGCTTTAATCAAACAGCTTCTCGAATCAGCGAAAAGTTTATATCCGGCAATCGCGCTTAGTGTTTCGCCAAAGAACCGCGCTATAAAACTGTATGAGAGATTAGGTTTTGAGATGATTGACGTGCGTGAAACTTTTCCGGTGATGAGAAAAAAGTTGTGTGAAATAACGCGCCATCGAACAAGTCAATGAACGCTGGCGCGAAACAGCTACGCTCTTAAAATCGTTGTGTGGTCTCTTTCAGCTTGTGTGTTGCTGGTTTCGCGCCGTGTTGTCTCCATCCTTAGATGCCTTACGCTTGTAATAATATGCTACCATCCTGATGAATAAAGGGTGCGAATCGCCATGTCAGTTCAGATTGTAAGACGACATTTCAACGTTGACGAATACTACAGGATGGCTGCGGCTGGCGTCTTCTCAGAGGATGACCGTGTTGAGTTAATTGAAGGCGAGATTGTCGAGAAGAATCCGATTGGCAGCCGTCATGCGGCGTGTGTGGTGAGACTGACGAAGCTTCTGGAGAGATTGGCTGGTGATCATGCAATCGTCTGGGTGCAGAATCCTATGCAGATTAGTGATTACTCTGAGCCGCTGCCGGATGTGGCTTTGCTGAAACCGCGAGATGATTTCTACGCTCAGGCTAATCCTCAACCTTCGGACGTGTTGCTCATCATAGAGGTGGCTGATAGCTCAGTTGAATATGACAATATAAAGATTCCTCTCTATGCGCAGGCCGGTATTCCTGAAGTGTGGCTCGTCAACCTGCCTGAAGGGACTATTGAAATCTACACACAGCCTTCAAATGATTCATACAAAGAGACCCGCTACATGAAACGCGGCGAGTCGTTAGCATCCGAAACTATTCCGGGTGTAATCATTGATGCCGACAGTGTGCTCGGCTAAGTGCGGCAGTTTATGGTCACTGATTGAGCATCACGACTTCGCCGTCAACAACGCGCGCCAACGCGCCCGCCGCCGAAGAGTTTCTCGAAGGCTACGAGAATTCTTCCCGCTGTCAACTCTTCCGCTTCAGCAGACTCTTTATCTTCGTCTTTACTGCTCAAAGAACTTTCTCCTGTCGGTTGCCTTTGCCCTGCTCTATTTTGGCTCTTTTCTCCGAAAGAAGATGTTCGACTGTCTGCAAGAGTTCTTCTCTGCGGAAAGGTTTTGTAAGGTAGGCGTTGAAGCCGAAGGCGAGTGCGCGCCCTCTTGCTCCGTCTGCGAAAGCGCTGACGGCTGCACATGGAATGTTGGCCGTGCGCAGATCTGCGCGCAACTCCGTCAGCACGTCCCAGCCGTCAGTTCCGGGCATAGAGAGATCAATGAGCATGGCGTCCGGCTGCTCTCTTACCGCTACGTCAACGCCATCGCGCCCGTTGCTGGCCTCTCTAACAACATAGCCAGCCTGCTCCAACATCAGGCGAAAAAGTTCCCTGTTGTCGGCGTAGTCTTCTATGATAAGAATCTTGTCGGGCATGATGACGGGAATTATGAATTATGAGTTTTGAATTTTGAGTTGGGGCAGAAGGCTTTTAATTTAAAACTCATGATTTAGAATTCAAAACTTCTTTTCTAACCTAAAGTCGAGAATGTACCCTGCGCTGTAAACGACTGTCAAACCCGTGTGTGCCCGCTCTTAAAAAACCATTTCTTGACACCCTTGAACGTGCCCGTCCATAATCGAATTGCGGATTGATAAAGACAGGAGCAGGAGGCAGGGGCAGAGTAGGCAGGATAAGTTGATGATGTTCTATCTTTCCTGCGCCTGCACCTGCTCTCGGCATCTTATCTCTTCTTAATCCCAAATCCGCAATCGAAGGGAGACTATAAAGGTGGTCAGCGGAGAACTGGAAAACAGCTTGCGCGAAGAGGTGGACCGTTATATCAACTCGCGCCTAAACGGACTGCAAGAAGAGATAACGCGCCTTCAGAGCCAGGTCAACGAAGCTTTCACTCGATTGCTCGAAGGCTCGCGCGGCGAAGGCGAGACGAACGCGGAGATTGCCGCATCAATCTCGGAAGTCATACGCGCAGCGCACGAGCGCGGCATAGAGACTGCCGCCGCCGAGTCTTCGCACACAAAGGCTTCGAGCGACATGGCGATCTTAAAGGCCGCCATTGACGAGATAAGCGAGCAACACTCGCAGGCCGAAATCCTCAACTCACTGGTCAACCGCGCAGCCTCGTTCGCCCCGCGCGTGGCATTCTTCGTGGTCAAGCGAGATCAGATCATAGGCTGGCGTGCTCGCGGCCTGGAAGGCACTGTCGGAGACGACGCTGTGCGCGAAATATCCCTTCCCGTTTCATCAGACACGCCCTTGAGCGATGTCATCAACTCTCGCACGACATGGAGCGGACAGCCCGGCGGTAATGCAGACGATCACCATCTGCTCAACAAGCTCGGATCAGAGCCGCCGCAGCGCATGGTCGCAATTCCGCTCGTAGCGCGCGGGCGTGCAGCCGCAGTGCTCTACGCAGACTCAGCAGAGCTTGATTCGGACGCAATCAATCTAGAAGCTCTTGAGACGCTCGTCCGCGTCGCAAGCATGGCCGTAGAGTTGACGGCTGTCGCTCGTCCTCAAGTTTCACCTGCACAGCAAGCAACAGAAGCCGCGCCCGCGCAGGAGGTGGTGGCCGAAACGGCACAAGCAGAAGAAGCGCCGCAGGTCCAGCCCGAAGAAGAAGCCTCACAACCACAAGCGGCTGCACAACCGGCGGAAGCACGCGAAGAAGAGAAACCGCACGAGTTCGAGACTCCGTCATTCGCAGTCGAGCAGCAAGCAACCGAAAGCAAGAGCGAAGCTGCGCCTCCTTACGAGCCGCAATACGCAACTACAGGCGAAGAGACTCTTGTGACCGAAGCATCATCAGAAGCTTCTACCGAAGCTGCTTCGACGCAGGAGGAGCATGAACCCTACGTTCAACCACCGGCAGCGACCGAACCTGCCGCCCAACCGACTCAGCCGGAAGTCTCCGCACAGGGACAGTACGCATCTCCGCTCGGTGGAGCGCGTCGCTACGGCAGGGCTGCGGATGCGGTGGAGCTTCCCGTAGAAGTCCACAGCGACGACGAGCGGCGGCTTCACAACGATGCGCGCCGCTTCGCTCGTCTTCTTGTCTCCGAGATAAAACTCTACAACAAAGATAAGGTCGAAGCGGGTCGTCAGGAGGGAGATATTTATGAGCGCCTGCGCGAAGACATAGACCGCTCGCGCCAGATGTACGACAAGCGAGTCGCGCCGCCCGTCGCCTCACGCTACGACTACTTTCATCAGGAACTCGTCAACACGCTCGCCGAAGGCGACCCATCGAAGCTCGGCGCGGATTATCCGGGCGCGGCTGTGTGAAGAGCAGTGAAAAGTGAATAGTGAATAGTGAATAGTGGAAAGCTATTTCTAACTTTTCATTATTCATTATTCACTATTCACTGTTTAGGCAAACGACGCTGAATGCTCCCTGCATCAAACAGCCGCCTGGCATGAGCGCGAACATGAATTGTTCGACCTTTCAGTAGGAGATAAAACTTTGGGCTTCGATTTCCGCAAGCATCGTCTGACACTCGTAATCATCGGTCTGGTTCTGGTCATAGGCGCATCTGTCGCGCCCTTCATGAGCGCTAGTTGCAGCACGCGCCACATGGAAGAGCCTTCTGGCGAGGCCAAAGGGCTTGAGCAGTTGCGCAACATGACCAGAAACGGCGTGCTGCCCGCAGAAGATTCCGTCACGAGCATAGAGACGGCTTACCCTAACTCGAAAGCAGCGGGCTTAGCGCATCTGCTTCGCGCAAGGATTCGCATCAAGCAGGGCGATTTCGCTGGCGGCATCACGCTTCTGGATTCAAACGTCATCAGCGCGCGGACCGCTCTAGGCGACTACGCGCTCCTGATGCGCGCACGCGCACTTGAACAACTTAATCGCAAGGTGGAAGCGCGCGCCGATTATGAAAAACTCGCGCGCGATTATCCAACGAGCTTTCGCGCAAGCCACGCTCTACGCCGCGACGCAGAGATGCTATTGCAGGACAATCAGGCTGCGGCTGTGCCTCCTATTTTGAAAGATTTGATTTTGAAGGATGATGCTGCGGCCTTGCTACTGACCGCTAAAGCTTACGAGCAGACAGGAGATTCGACGCGCGCGCTTGCAGCCTACCGCCGCATATACTTCTTCTCGCCCGCGTCAACCGAGAGCATCGAAGCCGAAGCGAAGTTAAAGCAACTCAATTCTCCGACCATCCCGGCTTCAGCCGAAGAAGCAACGGCGCGCGCCGACAAACTCTATGAAGCGAAGCGATACTCTGATGCTGTCAATGCTTACACGGAAGCATTCGCTCGTTTCCCCGCAGCGCAGAAACCGCAGGCGCAGCTTCGTCGCGGGCTGGCAGCCTCGAATGCCAAACGCTGGCCGGATGCAGTTTCATCTCTAAATGCTATCCCGACATCTGCCGATGAGCGCGCCGAAGCTCTCTTCTATCTCACGCAGGCTTACGCAAACATGAAGCAGTGGGACAGCGCGCGCGGCGCAATCGCAGAGCTTCGCAGGTCGTTCCCCACAAGCCCGTTCGCACCGCGCGCAATGGACCGGGCGGGCGAGATAGCGCGCGACGCTAAAATGATGGACCAGGCCGCAAGCTTCTTCCGCGATGCTGTCAACGCTTATCCGGGCACTGGCGAAGTCGCTCAGGCGCAGTTCGAGCTTGCGTGGACAGCGCACGACGCTAAGAACTATCAGGATTCATCGCGCCTGCTGACAGAGCACCTTGCGCTCTACGCTGACAAGAACACGGACAATCGCGGGCGCGCAGGCTATTGGGCTGCCCGCGACAGTGAGCGCGCAGGAAAACTCGCGGAAGCACGCGCTCTATACGAAGCTATGCAGGCTCGTTACAGTTCAAGCTGGTACGGCTATCTATCAAAGCAGCGCCTTGATTCACTTCGCAACAGCAACGCTCCGCAGGCAGATTTTTCTTCGGACCAGATGATGAGCCGCGCCATTGCCAACCTGAAGACCGTCACGGTCGCAGAAGAAACGGCAGGAGAGACGGAAAACGAGCGCGTCACGAAAGCGGACCAACTCGCAAACATTGGCATTGACGATTGGGCAATGGAGGAATTGACTAATGCCTCGCAGACCGCGCCCACAAGCCCACGCGTCAATCTTGCCATAGCGCAAATCTACCGCACGGAAGGGCAGAATCTTCAAGCCTTCAATGTGCTCAAGAAGAGTTACCCCGACTATTCGCAGATGAAGCCGGAAGAGTTGACGCGCGAAGAGTGGGACGCATTCTATCCGCTTGATTACTGGGACATCATCGTTCAGGAAGCGCGAGCACGTGGGCTTGACCCGCATCAGGTCGCAGGACTCATCCGCCAGGAATCTGTCTTCAACCCACGCGCAGCCTCGCCCGCGAAAGCCTACGGGCTGATGCAACTGATTGTGCCGACGGGTCAAGCTCTGGCAAAGAAGCTCGGAATAGATCGGACCATCACTGTCGAATCACTTTTCGAGCCGCGTCTGAACATTCAACTCGGCACGGCCTACATGCGCGAACAGTTCGACAAGTTCGGGCGCATAGAATACGTAGCCATCGCTTACAACGCCGGACCGGGTCGCGTACCGCAGTGGCGCGCGAGCCTTCCACTTGAGATGGACGAATTCGCCGAAGCGATTCCCTTCAAAGAGACGCGCGGCTATGTTCAGGCCCTAGTGCGCAACACGCTTCAATACCAGAGGCTTTATGATGAGAACGGGCAGTTTCGCGCAGGAGTCGGCACGCGCCCTGTCCATCCTCCTGCTGTGGCAGGGCAGGCTGTGCCGACCGTGCCATTAGCAGATGATACAGTGATTCAACGACACTTCACGGGAAATGAAAGAGGAGAGTAAGAGCATAGCTTTGATGAAAACTTCTGTCTTCAATCGTCCGCTCTTCATCATCGCTCTGGCGGCGTTCTATATTGCGCTTACTCTCTGTGTGCCGGAAACATTTGCGCAGAGAGTACGAAAGAAGCCTGCTCCCGCTTCAACTTTCACCAAATCAATCACCGTTCACACTGAACCAAACGCGACGGTCTGGCTCGACGATGTGAAGCGCGGCATGACGGACAGCAATGGCAAGCTCACGCTCGAAAAAGTCTCGGCGGGTCACCACACCCTGCGCGTTCGCGCAAACGGATTCAAAGAGAGAACGCTTCCACTTCTTCCAGCCGAACGGGGCTTGATTGAAGTTCGCCTCGCGCGCACTACGGACGAAGCGGAGCTTACCTTTCAACAGGCTGAAGACGCGCGTGAGAAGGCTAAGGATGACGATGCGCGTCGCGCTGCGGCTGAGCTTTATCGCCGCGCGCTTAAATTGCGTTCCAATTTTCCTGCTGCGCATGTTGGTCTTGCGCGGGTGCTGTCAGACTTGAACGATTACAAAGCTGCTCTACAGGAGATTGCGGACGCGCGTGCGGACCGCCCCATCTATCCTGAAGCCTCTGCCGTAGAAGGTCGCATCTATCGCTACTTCGGCTTCTGGGACGACTCGGCCTCCTCCTTTCGCCGCTCGATACGCGAAGGCAGAGGCTTTCAACCCGAAGCTCACACAGGACTCGGCCTGCTCTTTGAAGAGAAAGGCCAGAACGAAGAGGCCGCGACAGAGTTTCGCGCAGCCATCGCGCAACTATCTGACTCAGAACCCATACTCTACCAACTGCTCGGCGCAGTTTACGAAAAACTTGACAAGTACAAAGAGGCCGTCGCAGCCTACGAAAAATATCTCCAACTCGCGCCCGAAGGAAACCTAGCGCCCGCCATACGCTCAATGATAGATCAACTCAAAAAGCAGGCAGCGGAACAAGAGGCGCAGCCGAACTAATTGATAATTTAGCAGAAGGTATTAGTGAGATAATTGCTGCGTGACTGATTTGGAACTTAATGTCGGTGAATGTATTTATTGCGGAGATACGAAGCCTCCGCTCACACGCGAGCATATTTTGCCTCGCGGGTTGGGCGGCAATCAGCCGCCTACGGGTCATAGCGCTGCTCTGGTCTTGCAGAAAGCAACATGTGAACGATGCAGGCTGCTCACTTCGCGCATCGAGGAAGAATGTCTGCGTCCAATGATGGATTATGCCCGCACGAGACTAGGGTTAAAGAGGAAAGACCGGGCTGCGGCGAAAATGGAGATGAAGGTTGACCTGCTGGACGGCTCGACCGAGCGTCGTGATGTAGATGCAGACGAAGTCCTCGGCCCCATCATAGTACCCTGCTACTATGGAGCGGGTGCGCTAACTAATAAGCCCTTCACTGATGAGACTGCCCCGTGCGACTATCACATCATAATAGTCGCACCTGCACATAAGAAAGCAATGGAGCAATCGGCGCGAGCAGGCGTAGAACTCTACGCCGATTCCAAGAGATTCGCGCAGATGTTAGCAAAGATCGCTTTGGGGATTGCAGTCGCGCAATTCGGAGTAAGAGGGTTCGAGCCTACAGTTCAGATTTTTATCCTGAACAATCCGAATGAGTATGGTCATTGGGTCGGCGGTTTCGCAGGAACGCCGGAGGCAGCAGTGCCTACTCCACATTTACACAGAATTCAATTACAAACCAAGCAGGTTAGCGCAGGCACTTTTATTATTGTGGAAATACAGCTTTTCGCAAAGTATGGCGGACCTACCAATTATGTAGTAGTAGGTCGCCCCTTGTGAAGTATGTTCCCGCTGGCACTAACAGCGCATTCAATTAAGCGTGCAGTTGCTCATTTTTATCTTTAATCTCTCGCGCCAGCTATCTTCAGCGTTAGATTTTCGTCTAGTACAACCAACCGAGCCACTTCGCAATCACGCACAAGATGAAAGCTACGACCAGCATTGTAGCCAGCCAGGGATGCTTGCCCATTGGACATTTGCCGCCTTCGCTCATCGCCAGAATTTAACTCCTAATCAACAGCGACGCACAACCCTGCGCCCCAAGTGAAGCCTGCGCCGAAGGCTGGGAGCAAGAGGCGATCTCTTGATTGAATGCGTCCCGAACGGCGGAGCGTGTCGAGCGCGATTCCCATTGAGGCAGAAGAGGTGTTGCCGTAATCTTCCAAGACGGAGATTACGCCGCCCTGATCCGTAGGAAATTTCAAGCCCCGCGCGACCTGGGCGAGCAGATTTGCGTTGGCCTGATGCGGGACCATCCAGCGAACATCTGAAGCTGCAAGATTGTTTCGCTGCAAGACCGCTTGGCAAGAAGCGACAATCTTGCGCGAGGCTTGCAGGATTACGGACTGGCCGACCATGCGCGGGAAGTAATCGCTTGCGTTCTCGCCCGTTGAGTGCGTATGCGATGCGCCGAATTCTGTTCCGGGACAACGAAGGCCGAGGTCGTCAACATAAGTGCCATCTGTCGCTAGATGTATGTCAATGATTTCAAGAGCGCCCTCTGTCTTTTCGTTTGAGACGATGAGAGCTGATGCGCCGTCGCCGAAGAGCATGGAGGTCGTGCCAGCTTCGGGCGAAAGGTTTAGATAAGCAGATTGAATCTCCGCCAGACAGATGGCGACTCGATGCGCCGCGCCGGATGTCGTGAGCGCGCTTGCGAGTTGCAGAGCGTAAAGCGCGTTCGAGCAGGCAGCTCGTATGTCCAGGCATGGAATCTCGCGCAAACCCAGAGATTTTTGGACCGACGGCGCGCTGCCCGGTATGAAACGGTCCGGCGTCATCGTGCCGAAGAGTAGATAGTCAACGTCTTCGGCTTTCAACTTCGCATCTTCGAGCGCGAGGCGAAGCGCTTCTGTTGCGAGGAAACTTGTAGTCGTTCCCTTCTCGGCCCAGCGTCTTCGGCGTATGCCGGAGGATTTGAAAATCTGTTCGGGTTCAAGACCTAAGCGTTCGGCTATCTCTTCGTTGCTAACAGAGGTTTCGGGCACAAACGTGCTCGTACCTGTGATGTAGGCTTTCACTTTTCTTACTTAACCTTTGCGTGATTCAACGTAGCGTTCCACGGCTTCCAGAGTTTGAAAGTTTGCGGCCTTAACGTCCGAGTCCGGGACTTTGATTCCCGTTTCTGTTTCCAGCACGCCTATGAAATCAACTAGCGCGAAGCTATCCAGCACACCTGACTTGAAAAGATCGTCGCCCGGCTTCGGTTGCTCCACGCCATTGTTCTGCGCGTTCTCGTTTAGATAATCCGTCACACCTTGCGGCAATACCATGTTTGATTGCTCCTTAAAATTGAAAATCTGAAGTCCAGAGTCTAAAGTCTGAAGTCAGAAAAATGCAACTGCACTCGACTTCAGACTCCTGAGACTCAAGTCTCCAGACTTTCGGTTTATTTGCCTTGTTGCGCTACGAGTTGTTTGTCGGAGCGTGCGCGGAATTTCGTATAGCCGTCTTTGAGACCCTCGAACAGTAGGTTTCCGACAATCTCAGAGCCTTCGGCTGTCGGGTGCGTCAGATCGCCTCCGACCAGGTGATTCTTTCCACTGCCCGCGTACCACTTCGCCATAGTCCCTTCGCCGCCCATCGCCTGATACATGTTGAAGAAGGCGCAGTTCTCTTCGAGTGCTACGCGGCGCTGCATCTCAACTATCATAGGTATCGCAGGGTTCGTGATGATTTTGCCGCCAGCGACGTGCTTGCCCCGGTCCATTGGCGAGACAATCAGGATTGAAACTTTCGGCAGAGCTTCGCGCACGCGGCGTATGACTTCGTGCAGGTCCTTTTCGTAACGCTGCATCTGGTTGGCAGATGCGTACTCGCTCTCGTTCGTGCCGTAGTTGATGACCACAAGATTCGGATTGCGATGGCTCAGTTGCTCGACCCAGTGGCTTTCGTTCATCGCTGAAACAAGAAGACCTGCGTAAGCGCCGTTCACACCTAGACTGTCATAGACAACGCCCGGTCCATCATTCTCAATCACAGCGCCGAAGAGACGAACGCTGCCGGATGCTGTGCGAACTTCAAAAGTATTCTCGCCCGGCTGTCGCGCTTTGATCTCAACGAAGCCCGATGACGCATCTCCTGCGGTCGAAACTGTCTGCGAGTTTTCACCGTTGACGCTTACGGTGAACTGCCCGCCACTCGGTTGGCGTAGAAAATAAACTTCCATGCGCGAAAAGTTCTTGCCTGTGTCGCCCATGCTTGCGGGAGCAAAGCGCGCGTACTTGCCCGGACCACTCGCTGTGAAAGAGACGCCGCCCAAACCGAACTCGCCCGTGCTGCTCGATGGCCCCATAGGGTTATCGTCCCAGCCGCCACCCGAACTGAATGTGATGGCCTGATGCCCGTACCATGCCCAGGGCCTGTCCATCAGTATGAAGCCGTGCCCAGCGTCGCCGTACTGCTCTTGAAGCAGACGACGAACGGTGCTTGTGATGCCGTCGTTCGTGATAGGCGAATCGCCGTAGTGTGTGATGCGCGTGATAGCGCCGGGCTGCCGGGCGTCCGTGCGCGCGAGCGAAGCGTAGAACGAATCCAAAGCTTTCGCAGGGTCTTCGATGGGATGGTCCGAGCCTACTATGACGGGCTGGTCCGTTCCCGTCGAAGAGATTGTCTCTTCGCCTGTCGTTTGACCGCCGCCCGGAATTGTTGTGTCTTGCGACGAGCCTCCGCTGCTCTTAAAGGTTATAAGCTCGTGCGGGTCCGGCAGCATCTCGCGGTAACTTTGATCCTTGCTGCTCAGCCAGCTTCCAACGCTCGGAATAAAAATTGGAATCGCCGCAAAGATGAAGACGAAGAGAATCGTTGCGGCAGGCTTGCTCAACAGAATGTGGCGCGTGCGCGTCGCAAATTCCGCAGGCGGAGCTTGAGCAAGGATTGAAATTTGAGCCGGAGGCGGAGTCGGCTTAGGAGATGGAGTTGGCGTCTGCACAGGATTAGGAGCTACAGGCGAAGTCACAACCGTAGGCTGCGCGGCGACAGGTTTTCTAATCGCGGGCGAGTCAACCGTAGGCGCTTCGTCATCGTCCGTTTGCCCGGCGACGACTGTCATCTCGCTATTTGAAGCTGCCACTTCAGCGCCGAAGCGGTCTATGAGCGAGAGCGGCACGCCGCACTTGTTACAGAATTTCGCGTCGCCTCTCAACTCAGCGCCGCAAACTTTACAGACCATGTTCATAACTCTCTAAACCCTTGAACCAGACCGTCAGAAATTACCGTAGATGAACTGAACCTCAGTGCCCGAAATGTAGAAGAGCGAGAGCGCGATTGTCAGAATAAGCGCGGCCTGCACGGGCGAAGGCAGCCATGTGAATCCGTCGCGCACTTTGTCGAGAGCATTCTTTGGAAACCAGTGCGCCAGATAGCTCAGTATCAAAACTAACAGCACTGATACAGGAAGTTTTGCAGCGCCCACTGGAATGCTGAAGACTGGTGAGAGAAGATTCGACATTTCAAACTTCATAGCACCTAAACGCGCGAGCACGTCCCAGGCTTGTCCGACACTCGCCGCTCGGAAGAAGACCCACGCTAGACAGACGAAGTGGAATGTCACGAAGATGCAGATGGCTTTAATCCACCACTGCTGTCGCGGTCGTCGCTTTAGTCTTCGCCGACGTTGATCCCACCATTGATTGAACGCAACGCCGCCCCCGTGCATCGCGCCCCAGATCACAAAGGTCCAGCCCGCGCCGTGCCATATGCCGCCTATTAGCATCGTGGCGAATGCTTTCCAATAGAGATTAAAAGTCTTTCTGGGCGAACCCGGGAGGCTTGAGAAGACGTAATCTCTCAACCATTCGGAGAGCGTTATGTGCCAGCGACGCCAGAAGTCCGGCACACTTCGCGCGCGATAGGGCGAGTTGAAGTTTGCAGGAAGACGAAAACCTAAAAACAATGCGGACGCGAGCGCAATGTCAATGTAGCCGGAGAAGTTCAGATAAATCTGTAGAGCGTAGCCGTAGATTGCGCCCAAGGTTTCCGTCGAAGAGTAAAGCTGCGGCTGATCGAAGACGCGGCTTACCAGATTCGCGCCTATAAAGTTTGCGACAGCAATCTTGATTGCGCCTACGACGATTGAAAAGATCGCGCTCGTTCCATCTTCGCTCGTCAACGTGGGCTGCTGGCGAAACTGCGGGATGAGTTGATGTGCGCGTGCGAGCGGTCCGGTTTCGACCGTCGGGAAGAACGAGACGAATGCCAGATAATCTATGTACTTCGTGTCGGGGCGCGCAGGTTTTTCCTTCGTGTTGCGATAAGCGTCAATCACATAGCTCAGCGAGCGAAACGCAAGGAAAGACATTCCGACAGGCCAGACAAGATGAAGCACTTCGGGCGAGACAGCCCAGCCGAATTTACTAAAAAGATTTGAGAGCGGCTCGCTAAAGAAGTTGAAATATTTGAAGGCGGCCAGTGTGCCTATGTCAGCAACGATGCTCAATCCCAGAAGCATCTTGCGTCGTCGCGCATCTGTGCTTGATCCGATGAAGCGCGCCGTCAGAAAATCAATCGTAGAGATTACGAAGATGAGCGCAAGGAATTTCCAGTTCAGCAGCGCGTAGAGATAGTAGCTGACAGCGAGAATGAAGAACACGCGCACAGCCGCAGGAATCGTTCGCCAGGAAAGAAATAGCCAGTAGGCGAAGAAGACCACGGCCAGAAAGATCATGTACTTGCCTGTAAAAAACATCTTGAGAACTTACTCCAGAAAAAGCTGACTACTCTTATGGCGCTCGTCTTGCGCTAAAAAATTTTTCTCGCACACTGAGCACGCCTGTGAAGCGTTCGCGCGCGACCACGCTATTGTCGCCAAAGACTGCGACCTCTAGTAACCCGTGCATCAACGTCGTGGAAACCGAGACATCCGTAGGACGAGGTTCAGGTCTAACCGCTCGACACTGCTGTGGACATCCACATCAACCGAAGGCTAGAAGAAAATTTTTTACTGCGGAAGATAAAGGTCACTAACATCTGCTCTCGGGGGTGAGTTTATGTCCAGTGACTTTTACCAGAAAACGAAATCACGTTTGACTGCCGAAAGTCGAACGCCAGAAAAGCCGTTCACGGGATGTGCAAGCGCGTTGAGCCAGTCGGGATGATGCAAGCGCCACACTCTGCGGCATCGGCGTGAATATACAGAAAGTATAGGGGGAAAAGCAAGGAAGGAGAACGAAAAGGGGAAAGGATTAAATGGGTAAAAGG
>QHXM01000148.1:0-3658 GCA_003222945.1 Acidobacteriota bacterium | reverse complement strand
CCGCCCATTGCCCCGTAGGAACTCCAGAAGGCTGCGCCAACTTCAAAGGCCGCGCGTCGTTGTGCTTCTATCATCGCGGGCATCTTCGCTCCTGCAAGCGCAACGTCGCCCCTGTCCGGCGGACCATAAACAATTATGGAAGCTTGAGGCGCGGCGCGACGGAAGCGGCGCAGTATGCCAGCGAACATGCGCTCGTAGGATTCAACGGTCCAGTCGTCGTCAGTCACTTCGTTTGTGCCGTAGGCGACGATAATCAGGTCCGGCTTTCGCTGAACGATGTTGTCAACAAAGGCTGTGTCGTTCCAACTGATTAGACGTTTGGCTCGCGCGCCGTTGATGCCTAGAACGTCGTAAGAAACGCCCGGAGCAATGTGCTCCGTGACGATGCCCATGATGCGTGTCTTGCCGGAGGCGACCGTTCTGACTTCTACGCGATGAAGGCGATCAGCGGGCGTGTCGAAAGTGTAGTAATCGGGAAGCGGCGCATCGGACGCGAGCGAGATGGGTTGTTCCAGAACGCTCTGACCATCTAAGAGAATGTCAATCGTTCCGCCGCCTGGCTGTCGAAGATAATAGACCTCGAAGTGATTGCAGGCCGTCTCAAGCCAGGCGCTCTGGTTTGCTTCGGTCGTGGCTAAGCTCATTCCTGCAAGGCCGTAAATCCCATTTGGCTCGGCGTGGCTGCCGAGGCCGTCAACTGACCAGCCGGAGGTTGCGCCGCTTATGACACCTCTGCGCGGCGTGCTCTTCATTGGATTGCCCGGAACCATATAGCCAGCGCCGCCGTCGCCGAAGTCGCGCTGAAACTGGTTGCGTATCTGCGCTGTAAGTATGTCGGCTGCCGTGTGCGAGTCGCCGAAGTGCATGATTCGGACAGGCTCGATTCTGCGTTTGACGCCTGAGAGCGATTTGAAAAACCTGTCGAGCGCGGAGGCGTTCTCAATTCCTCGCACGCTCTTTAGATTAGGAGTCGGTGTTGTCTGCGGTGTGGGCGTTTGTTGTTGCGCCTGCTGCTGAGCCTGGACTTTCAATACGATCAAAATACTGGCGCAAATAATCAGGCCAAGCGAAACTACTGCTAACTTCTTTTTCATCACGCTGCTAATCATCTTGTTAGTAACGATGACCTCCTGTCTGGACTCTTTTGC
Organism: Acidobacteriota bacterium; assembly: GCA_003222945.1. Lineage (GTDB taxonomy): Bacteria > Acidobacteriota > Blastocatellia > Pyrinomonadales > Pyrinomonadaceae > QHXM01. The sequence goes on along the minus strand of QHXM01000148.1, from coordinate 2,510 downwards.
AGTAAATCCAGCGAAAAGCCGGAACATGGGCGATTTCGGTTAATCCATGCCCGCTGAAGCGCGAGGGTGAATAGATTAAGAGTTGTGGCCTAAATCTGCAAGACCGTAAGCCGCGTCTCTGACCTCCAAAGAGACCAGTGCGCAGAAAAGAGATGCGTTCTCTTAGGCGTCGGTTGCCACGCCCGCGCCTCACATGAGAATATCACAGGCCGCTAAAAGATATGAACCCCTAATTTTGGGGTTCAATTTCTGCGAAAAGGGTTCAAACAGGGATTGAGAGAAACGATGCAAGGCGAGCTTGCAGAAATTTCTGGCGCGAGGCAGGCCACAACATTGAAGGCTTGGGCTAGTTCATACGCGAGAGTATAGCCTAGACCTTCTGCACATCGGGCGGTCATAGGCGCAATCAAAGGTGACACGAACTAAAACTTTTTCTTAAGTCCTGAAACAGATGACAACAACATCACGCCGCAGCCGCGTCTCGCACAAGGCCGAGCGCTTCACAGAATCCGTCATACGCGAGATGACGCGCGAGGCAATGAAGCACGGAGCAATAAATCTCTCGCAAGGCTTTCCTGATTTTCCAGCGCCCGAACAGATAAAGGCGCGAGCAATCGAGGCTATCGCGGAAGACGTGAACCAGTATGCCATAACTTGGGGCGCGCGTGATTTCCGCGAGGCGATTGCACGAAAGACCGAGTGGTATCTTGGGATTGAGATTGATCCTGAAACGGAAGTTACAGTCACTTGCGGCTCAACCGAAGGCATGATCGCTTCTATGATGGCGACTGTCGATCCGGGCGAAGAGGTTGTTGTCTTCGAGCCTTTCTATGAGAACTATGGACCGGACGCGATTCTATCAGACGCGCGCCCGCGCTACGTTCCCCTTCGCGCGCCTGACTGGAGTTTCGACAAAGACGAACTGCGCGCGGCTTTTAACGAGAAGACGAAAGCGATCATCATCTGCAACCCTAATAACCCGACCGGAAAAGTTTTCACGCGCGTTGAGATGGAGTTCATAGCCTCGCTCTGCCGTGAGCACGATGCGCTCTGCTTCACAGATGAAATCTACGAGCACATTCTTTATCCACGCGAAGGTGCTGAAGTCGCGCACATCTCTATGGCGCAGATGGAAGGAATGCGCGAGCGCACGGTGGTCGTCAACTCAATGTCGAAGACCTACTCGGTCACGGGCTGGCGCGTTGGCTACTGTATTGCGCCGCCCGAAATCACAAACGCGATTCGCAAGGTTCACGACTTTCTGACCGTAGGCGCGGCAGCACCTCTTCAAGCCGCAGGAGCATTCGCGCTCTCGCTGCCCGCAGAGTATTACGATAAGCTTCAATCCGATTACGTCGCACGCCGCGATCTTCTTCTGCCTGCGCTCGAAGCTGCGGGCTTTCGCTGCTTTCGACCCGACGGCGCTTACTACATTATGACGGACATCACGAGCTTTGGCTTCAAAGACGATGTTGAATTTACGCGCCACCTGATACGCGACATTGGCGTCGCCTGCGTTCCCGGCTCATCCTTCTACTCTCGACCTGAACTTGGCGCGCAGCAAGTCCGCTTCTGTTTCTGTAAGCGTGATGAAACTCTGCTCGCTGCTGCTGAAAGACTCGGCAAGCTGCGCCCGTGAAATAGAATTAGGCCACAGATGAACGCAGATAGACACAGATCAGAAATGATTTGAATCAGCGTGAATCTGCGTTCATCTGTGGCCTAATTCTTTTACTCGTTTCTTCCAGCTTTATCTTCGTCTAACAATCTGGTTGTGTTCTCTGTAACACTCGGAGGCGACACAAGCTCTGCCGTCGTAGCGCGGCGCGGCGTGAAGTTTGCGACGGGGATACTTTGCGCAGGAGGTAAGGCTGCGGTGCGTGCGCTCGTTGCATTTAATTCGGCTGAAGTGTCTGGAGCGGGCGCAAGAATCTTCTTGCCGGAAGCGGCTTTCTCAAAGAATATGGCGTAAAGGATGCGAACAAAACCGCCCAGGAAAAAGAGCAGAGCGGAGAGCGCGACCAGTGGCTCCAGAACTCTGAGATAGTGCTGCAAGACGCCTAGCACAGGCACAACGACTGCGCCCGCCAACATAACAAGCACACCCTGACTTATGCCTTTGCGACGAGGCGAAACGGTTTGCTCCTGCGCTTCATTGTCAACGAGCAGCATCACACCATCGTTAGCAAGCAACTCCTTCACGCCGCCTAAGGGAAAGCCGCAACGCGAACAGAAGCGCATCTCTTCGGAAGCCTGTTGTTGACCACATCGCGGACAATACATCTCAATTGCGGATTGCAGATTGCGGAATGCGGATTAACGATAACGGAAGCATTCTGTTTTTTCAATCCATATTTCGCCAGTCCGCAATCGTTGAAGGTGTGTCATAATCAGGGTTGAGATGAAAAGCATCGAAATAGGCTGCGATATAAAAACTGGCGCGCTCCCGAAAGGATTACGCCCGCCCTTGGATTAAAGTTCATGTGGGATGCAAAACGCCAGGCCATCTG
>QHXM01000147.1 GCA_003222945.1 Acidobacteriota bacterium | reverse complement strand
ATACTCGTGGTGACGTGCCTGTACTTTGCTGCGTTGGTCGCCGTCACTTACTTCTCCCGCGCGACTGCGCGTCGCGTCATGGGCGCACTGGTCGGCGGAGCAGCCGTAGGGTTGATGGGGCTGGGGATCATCGCCCTGTGCGAAGCCCTCGGCTGGTGGCACATACCGTTTGCCTCAACGCCATACTTCCTACCCTTGTTCTACATCGGGCTTGCCATCTCATGTGCGCCAATCTATCTCGTCACCTGGCGGGTGGCCCGGCGATTCGGATGGCGCGGGCTGGCGGTGTGCGTCTGTATCGTCGCGGTAATAGGCCCGCCCCGAGATTATTTTTACGCGGCGACGTTCCCGAAGTGGATGGTCTTCGCTCCGGGCGTTGCGCCCATCCTCGCAGACTCCGCCGCCTACATCCTGATTGTGGTCGTGGGGCATGCCGTGATGCGTCTTGTGGCAGGAACTGCCCGCGAGGACAGGTTGGCTAGAGTCGCCGCCTAAAAGTCCTTGCATCGGCGGCTATTATGTGTACGCATGACAGAGTGGACGACAACATAAGAATCCTTGACAGGTCTTCCACACAAGCTTGGTCTTTAGGTTTGGGAAAAGACATTAACGTCCGCGAGAGGCCTGCCGAACACTCCGAGTAATTAAAGACTCATCTCGTCTTGAGCATCTCTCTGGCGTGGCGGCGGGCGGTCTCTGTGATGTTTGCGCCTGTGAGCATTCGTGCTATCTCTTCGACGCGTGCGCGGGCACTAAGGCGTTCGACTCTGACTTCAGTTCGGTCTTGAACGACTTCTTTCTGCACCAGCAGGTGGCAGTCCGCGAAGCGCGCTATCTGCGGCTGGTGTGTGACGCAGAGAACCTGATTCGTCTCGGAGAGTTTTTTCAGTTTAACGCCGACGGCTTCGGATACGCGACCACCAATACCTGCGTCAATCTCGTCGAAGACAATCGTGCGCGGGAACTTTGAAGGGTTGGCGATAGTCTTCAACACAAGCATCAGACGCGAAGCCTCACCGCCCGAAGCTACTTTCGCAAGAGGTCGCACCGCCTCGCCCACGTTTGCCGAGAAGTAAAACTCTACTCGATCAATCCCGCGCGGAGTAAAATTCTTCGCGCCGTCGCGCTCCCTTACATCTTCATCCGAGGGCGCTTCGATTCGCACCTCGAAGCGCGCGTGCTCCATTGCGACCTCTGCCAGATCGTTTTCAACGCGCCGCTCGAATTTCTTAGCAGCACCGACGCGCTCACGATTGATAGCGCGCGCCTGTTTGAGATAGCTTTCGCGCGCTTCATTCAACTCCGCGCGCAACTCCGCTTCGCGCTCGTCCGCGCGCTCTATGCGGCGCAGCCTGTCCTCAGAGCGAGCCAGATGCTCAAGCGCTCTCTCGATTGAGCCGCCGTACTTGCGTGTCAGGCGAGAGACTTCTGCCAGGCGATTCTCAACTTCAGCAAGTCGCGTCGGAGAAAACTCAAGCTTCTCTGAAAAATCCCGCAGCTTGAAAGCAAGGTCTTCAAGAAGCGCCTGCGTGGATTTTAATCCTTCGACGTACTCTCGAAAGCTTGATTCATACTCAGTAAGTTCTTCCACACGGCGCGTCGCCTGTCCTATGCGCGCAAGCGCGGCATCGCTCTCCTCATAAATCTGGTTGAATGCTTCAGAGCAGAGGGCCGAAAGCTTCTCTATGTTATTGAGACGCCGCCGCTCCTCTTCCAAACGCTCGTCTTCTCCGATTGCAAGACGGGCGCGTTCAAGCTCGTCAATCTGGAAACGAAGTATGTCGATCAACTGTAGTTTCTCTGCGCCCTCTTTTTCCAGAGCTTCAAGTTCGCGCCTGAGCGAAGCCCATCGCCTGTAGCTTGCGGCAACTTCCTGGCGCGAATTCGCCAGACCCGCGTAAGCATCCAGAATTTCAAGATGCGTGTCCGGGTTAAAGAGCGTCTGCTGATCGCCCTGCCCGTGTATGTCAACCAGTAGCGGACGGATTTCGCGCAGGAGCGTGAGAGTTGCGAGTTGATTGTTGATGAAGATTCTGTTCCGGCCCGAAGATACTTCGCGGCGTATCAGTAGCTCGCCCGAAGCAGTATCGTTTGTTTCTACACCAGCGTTTTGAAGGATGCGGTCAAGCTCTGAATTAGAATCTATACTGAAAAGCCCTTCTATGAAGGCGTTCCTTGCATTGTTCTTCACCATCTCAGACGTGAAGCGCCCGCCTATAAGAACACCGAGCGCGTCAACGATGATTGACTTGCCTGAGCCTGTCTCGCCCGTCAATAGATTCAGCCCGCGCTCAATCTCAACGCGCAGTTCGTCAATCAGAGCAATGTTGGAGATGTTAAGTAATGTGAGCATCGCTTTGCTATGGTTTTGATTTTAGATGCTGGAAGACTGAAACGCTAGGCGAGTAGGATTATAACTTATTGCTTGCAGATCAACTCGGCGGCAAGCAACGGAATAGTCAACTCGTGATGTCCTGTGATTGAGTATCCGCGCCCGGCGCCGTCCGCCGTCGGTCTTCGGACGACGTTTGTGAGCGGGCGGTAGGATTGAATGAAGTCGAAGTTAGCAGTCGTTATATCTGAAAGCTTATGCCCAAGGTTTCTGACGAGCGTGACTGCTTTGAGGAAAACTTCCGGGAGCGTCACAGCCGAACCAATGTTAAGATAGACTCCGCCACCGTCCATGCGCTTCACAATCTCCGAGAGAAGACGAAAGTCCGTGTGCGTCGTTTCGCCAAGCGCTGCGCCGTCCGCACTGGGGTGAAAGTGCGCAATGTCAGCGCCGATTGTGACGTGCGCTGTGAAGGGGACGCGGTTCGCGTAAGCAGCGCAGAGCAGCGAAAAATCTTTGTGCTTGGGATTGAGTTCGACGAGCGCGCGACCCATTGCTTCGCCGAGTCCAATGTGATTGCGCGCACCTTCACGCGCCGCTTTATTCAATAGTTTCCCGGTCTCATCTGCTGCGCCGAACGCGCCTGCGCCAAGAGTGGCATCAACATCTTCGGAGGTAGAACCTACCATTGCAATCTCAGCGTCGTGTACGAGCACAGAGCCGTTTGCCGCAATCGCTGTGACGAAGCCGCGCCGCATGAGATCAATGATGACGGGCGACATACCTGTTTTGATGACGTGGCCGCCTATGCCCCAGATGATGGGTTTTTGAAGCCCGTGAGCGCGCCGGATGCGTTCGGCGAGTTCACGAAGAGAGTTGACGGCTAGAATGTCTGGAAGCGAGTTTAGAAAATCTGCTAACGATGAATCTTCGCTCACAGGCTTTGCGAAATCTTTGACAGTCACAAGGCTTGGACGCGAGGCGAGCGGATAGGTTTTGACATCGTCAAGGTCAAGCGGTCGCAAATCGTCTTCGTAGATTGACACAGAGGTTTACTTCCGCTTCCTTTCTAATTCTCTTCGCGCGGGAAGAGAAGCAGTTCGACCAACTCGCAGAGGATGTGGCCTATGAGATTGTGCGTCTCCTGTACGCGTTGCGTGTCGTGGCTTGGAACGACGAGCGCAAGATCACAAAGCTCGGCGCAGCGTCCGCCGTCCCGTCCTAAAAGACCGATCACCTTCATCTCAAGAGCGCGCGCCTGTTCAATGGCCTTAATTACATTCTGAGATGTACCCGAAGTCGTAATTGCAAGACAGACATCGCCGCGCACACCCAAAGCTTCAATCTGTCGCGCGAACACATTCTCGAATCCAGTGTCGTTTGCTATGCAGGTCAACACGCCGCCGTCGGTCGTTAAAGCTATGGCTGGAAGAGCGCGGCGGTCCTGCGGAAGAAAGCGATTGATGAACTCGCCCGCTATGTGCTGAGCGTCCGCAGCAGAGCCTCCGTTGCCAAATAGAAGGAGTTTGCCGCCCGCTCTGAAACAGTCAGCGATCATTTGCGCGGCGCGCTCTACATCAGCCGCGCGTTCGGCGAAATAGCTGCGTTTCAGTTCAAGACTGCTGGAGACAATGGATAAAATGTGACTGACCATAAAACTTCTACCGAGCGACGAAGTTGTATGTAATTACGCCCGTCACTTTCACAGGCTTGCCGCAAATAATCGTGGGCGTAAACTTTGCCTTCAGAGCAGCCTCCTTGCTGGCCGCGCGCAATAAAACGTGACCTGAGACGGTATGCGCCGAAGCAACATTGCCTTCCTCGTCTATAGTTACTTCCACAAGAACAGTTCCAGACACGTGCTCTCCCTTAGCCTCCGCCGGGTATCTAGGCGGGGGCAATTTAACAGCATGACCGTTAAGAATACCGACATCTTGCATCATCAGAGGATCATCGTCTGACTTCCCCACAGCTTGCTTAGCCTCAATGTTCAACGTACTCCGAACTGTTTCCCACACAGACGCGCCCTGCTGCTCATCCTTATCCGATCTAATATAGACAAGATTAAGGAAACGATGTCCGACGACCAGGGAATATATTTCTGCTGTGGTTGCCTCTTTATTAAAGACTGAGCGCAGGCGGTAGCCGTTGATGTCATGCGTTCCGACTTTCACACATACGAAATCGCGCTCGGGTGTAGTCCCGGATGTACTTAATTTCTGGACTATCTGCTCAACAAAAGGTTTTGTAACGTTCTCGCGCGCGTAGGTCACTTGATCTTGCTGAGTAATCAAGTCGCGGTAAGCGATGACCATGACTAAAACAGAGTTCTCAGGATTACTGAGAATCAAATGCTGCACCTGGGAATTGCTTTTATCAGTCAACGTCCATTTGGCAGGATAATCGAAAGCTAATCCCTCTTTAGCAAAATGTTTTATCTCACTTTGAGGAGACTGTGCGAATGAGGCAAAGCACAAAAGAGCTATAAGAACAATCTGTCTGGCAATAGTCTGTGAGCGCACCATAAATTAAAGAGAAAATCACGACCTTTAGTAGTCAGCCGACAATGGGTCCTGGTTGAGCGGCTTGCGAAGCTCCGGCAATTGACGGAAAGACGAGCGAAGACTCCAGAAAAGATTGAAGCGCAGGATGAACCAGAGCGCAGCGATTCCGTCTTTCAGACCAATCTTTTTGCCTTCCTCGTAGGTTCGCCCGTAATAGCTGATAGGAACTTCGTAGATTGCGCAGCCGAGTTTTGCGACTTTCGCCGTGACCTCTATTTCAAAACCGAAGCCGCGCGAGGCTATCACCATGTTGCGTATGATGTCGCCACGGAATGCCTTATATCCCGTCTCAACATCAGTCATATTAAGATTCGTAAGCAGGTTGGATAGAAACGTCAGAAATTTGTTTCCCAGATAATGATAGAAATATAGAACGCGAGTCGCTTTGCGGACCAGAAAGCGCGAGCCATAGACTACGTCGGCCACTCCATCAAGAATGGGTTTGATGATGCTGTGAATCTCTGAGGGGTCGTATTCAAGGTCCGCGTCCTGAACTATGACGATCTCTCCCGTTGTGAGCGGGAAGCCGGTCTTTAATGCTTCGGTCTTTCCTTTGTTCATGGCGTGTCGAACAAAACGGACCTGCTCATAAGTCTCCGACAGAGCGCGGCCTATCTCTTCCGTGCGATCACTGGAGCAATCGTCAACGATTATGATTTCCAGAAGGTTTGGAACTGCGATCACCTTTTTAACTATGGTCGCAAGCGTCGCGTCTTCGTTGTAGGCGGGTATCACGACGGACAGGCAAGCCAACTGGTTTTGATTATCTTCATACATGAAGTTTTTGGTGAAAGCCTAAGCTACGCTAAAAGGCGGTCTGTAATCTATCAAAGCGGCGTAGAAGATACAATGCGATAGATGCGATGAACGAATGTTCAGCAGAACAAGCGCAACCGCTCACGGCTGTTCGCTCTCTTTTTCGTACAACGAGAAAGTAAAATCCCCGTTCACATACCAATCAGGCAAGACCAGGCGCAGAGGAACTCCGTATTGAACAGATGAGGGGCGGGAGATAGATACGAAGACGTTTCACACACTCTATGCTTTCCGCATCTGACAGCCGCAATGCTGGAACGCTATCTCACAATCGGGCGGGAGCAAGGCTCGACCGCTATGTTACAAACGGTCAAGAGCGAGATTTCTCATAAGTCTGCCGAAATATAACTACTGCGCAGGCATTTCGAGTCAGGCAACCTTCGTATCATTACTCTTCTTTCGGCCATTGCCATTCTGTGAAGAGAGGCGACCATTTAGCAGCGGCTTGAGCGCGTGGCCTGTGTGAGAGCGGCGTGCGCGTGCTACCTCTTCGGGTGTGCCGCAGGCAACGAGTCGTCCGCCGTGCGTGCCGCCTTCTGGGCCAAGGTCAATGATGTAGTCTGCGGATTTGATAACGTCCAGGTTGTGTTCGATGACGATGACGGTGTTGCCGAGGCTCACGAGGCGTTGAAGCACGTCAAGGAGTTTGTGAACATCTGCGAAGTGAAGGCCAGTTGTCGGCTCGTCCAAAATATAAATAGTTCTTCCGGTCGCTCGCTTTGAGAGTTCTTTGGCGAGCTTGATGCGTTGAGCCTCGCCGCCGGAGAGCGTAGTTGCAGACTGGCCTAACTTGATGTAACCGAGACCGACATCGAGCAGAGTTTGTAGCTTCTGCTTTATCTGCGGAATGTTCTCAAGTAGCGGCAAGGCTTCTTCGACAGTCGTGTCTAAAAGCTCTGCGATTGACTTGCCTTTGTATTTCACAGAGAGCGTCTCGCGGTTGTATCGCGCGCCGCGACAGACATCGCAGAGGACGTAAACATCAGGCAGAAAGTTCATCTCTATGCGCTTCATCCCGTCGCCCTCGCAAGCTTCGCAGCGCCCGCCCTTGACATTGAAGGAGAAGCGTCCGGGCTTGTAACCGCGCTCGCGCGATTCCGGCAGCATACTGTAAAGCTCACGAATCGGAGTGAACAGCCCTGTGTAAGTCGCAGGGTTTGAGCGAGGCGTGCGACCAATCGGCGATTGATCTATCTCTATAACTTTGTCAACGTGCTCAAGACCTTCGATTGAAGAATGCTCGCCCGGTTCTGCGAGCGAGCCGTAGAGATGGCGCGCGAGCGCACGATAGAGAATGTCGTCAACGAGCGTTGATTTGCCAGAGCCTGAAACGCCCGTGACGACCGTAAGCAAGCCGAGCGGGAACGTGACGTCAATGTCTTTCAGATTGTTGTGACGCGCGCCGCGAACCGTGATGTCTTTGCCGTTGGGGATGCGCCGCTCTTTGGGAACACCAATCTCGCGCGCTCCGCAGATGTACAGACCCGTGATTGATTCTGGATTGCAGGAAACCTCTTCGGGCGTGCCGGAAGCTACCATTAGCCCGCCGTGCGCGCCTGCGCCCGGTCCTAAATCAACAACGTAATCCGCGCGGCGAATTGTCTCTTCATCATGCTCTACGACCAGCACTGTGTTGCCAAGGTCGCGCAGAGCGCAGAGCGTTTCAAGAAGGCGCTGATTGTCGCGCGGGTGAAGACCGATTGAAGGCTCATCGAGAACATATAGCACGCCGCGCAATTGCGAACCTATCTGTGTTGCAAGTCTTATGCGTTGTCCTTCGCCGCCGGAAAGGGTGGCGGAAGGGCGATCAAGCGTTATATAGCCGAGTCCGACAGTTTCAAGAAAGCGGAGACGATCCTTAACTTCGCGCAGGACCAGACCTGCGATCTGCTCTTCGCGCGTATTTAGCTTAATGCGCTCAAAGGCTTCGATGGCGTCTTCAATAGGAAGCGCGGTGTAGTCTGCGATTCCGCGCCCGCCAAGTCGGACTGCGAGCGATTCGGGTTGCAGCCGCTTGCCTTCGCAATCAGGGCAACTCACGGGCGAGACAAGTTCTTCGAGCGCAAGCCCGACTTTTTCTGAAGGCGCTTCGTTCATCCTCTCGCGCAACCATCGGACTGCTCCGCGCCACTCGCTCTGATAAGTGTACGCGCCCTGACGAAAAGTGAGTTGACCATTCACGCCATGAAAGAATGCGTCCTGCGCCTCTTTCGGAATCTGGTTGAAGGGCGCGTGCGGGTCTGTGCCTGAATGTTTGATAACAGCCACGAGCGCGCTTCGCAAATATGCAGAGCCTTGCTTATCGGCAGTGCCCATGAACTCCTGTTTGTCCGATGCAATGGTCGCGTCCGTGATAATCTTCGCGGGATCAACTTCCAAGACAGTGCCCAGACCATGACAGCGTTTGCAAGCACCATAAGCTGAGTTGAAAGAGAACGAGCGCGGCTCAAGCGGCGGAACGTTTATTCCGCAATTCACACAGGCCATGCGTTCTGAATAAAGCTTTTCATCCCCATCAACGACCGAGACGAGCACAGCGCCGTTTGTCAACTTCAAAGCGGTGCGAATGGATTCGGCCAGGCGTTCATTGATGCCCGCCTTGATTAGAAGACGATCAACAACGGCCTCAATCGTGTGGTTGCGCCGCTTATCGAGTCTTATATCTTCGTCTAGCGAGAGAAGTTCTCCGTCAACGCGCGCTCGAAGAAAGCCTTCTTTGGCTAACTTCTCAAGCTCCTTCTTAAACTCGCCTTTGCGACCGCGCACAATCGGCGCAAGAATCATTACGCGCTCGCCAACGGGAAGCGAGAGAACATTCTGAACAATCTGCTCGACGCTCTGTCTGGTTATCTGTGCGCCGCAGGTTTGGCAGTGCGGCTGGCCGATTGAAGAGAAGAGAAGGCGCAGGTAATCGTAAACCTCAGTCACAGTCCCGACCGTAGAACGAGGGCTGCGCGAAGTCGTCTTCTGCTCGATTGAGATGGCTGGCGAGAGACCGTCAACAGAATCAACGTCAGGCTTTTCCAGTTGATCCAGGAATTGGCGCGCGTAAGCTGAAAGAGATTCAACGTAGCGGCGCTGTCCTTCTGCATAAATCGTATCGAAGGCGAGCGAGGATTTCCCCGAGCCGGAAAGCCCCGTGATGACCGTCAAACGATCACGCGGAATCTCTACGTTTATGTTCTTTAGATTGTGCTGGCGCGCCCCGCGCACCGTGATGCGATCAATAGCCATGATTCTATAAAACAGAGTGCGCACATGATAGACGGGAGAATCACGTAGCGCCGAAACCATTGATTGTAACTGAGCAGCGGGCGGACGGGCAAGCGGGAGGGATAGGAGGCATGAGCAGGAGGCAAGGGGCAGCTGGCAGGAGCAGTAAGTTAATGGTTGATAAGCTGAATGCTTTACCGATAACCGCTCGCCTGAAACACTCAAAACTTACCTGCCTACTGCTCATGCCTCCTGTTTTCTTGACAGTCTTACAGTCGAGTCATACACTTCAGTTTTGCAAGCGCGCGACCTTTTATCTGCTATATGGCAGTCATTTCGATTGTAGAGCCAGGAGCGGGTGTGAATCTTCCAAACTCATTGACGTTATCGCGCATCTTTATCGTCCCGCTTCTCGTCGTAGTCCTACTCACTCCGTTTTCAGAGAACTGGCTCGGTATGCCGCGCCACATCCTGGGCGTCGCAATCTTTCTTGCCGCAGCGTTCACAGATTACCTGGACGGACACTTCGCGCGTCGTCGTCGTCAGGTCTCGCGTCTGGGCAAACTATTAGACCCGATTGCGGACAAGCTACTGATCTCGGCAGCCCTAATCTCGCTCGTTGAAAACAAGCTCGCTCCGGCGTGGGCCGTTGTGATTATCGTTGGGCGTGAGTTTGCTGTTACGGGCTTGCGCTCGATTGCTGCGACGGAAGGCGTTGTCATCGCCGCGTCGAAGATGGGCAAGTTCAAGATGCTCTCGCAGGTCGTGGCGGTCGCTCTTCTGATAGTTTCAAGCGTTGGCGGTCAACCGCCCGTTGCAAACTTCGGCCACGCTTTTCCCGCCATTCAATTCTGGACCGTCCCGGAACTTCGCACAGCGCTTCATCACCTGTTCGGTGAAGGGCAGACGACGGCGACAGACCTTCAAGTGCTTCTCTATTCAATGGGGCGCGCAATGCTCTGGATTGTCGTTCTCTCGGCCTGCTATTCAATGTACGACTACTTCCACGCCTTCTATCAAACGGTTGTGGAGCGAAGGGCGGCAGTTGCGCGAAGGAGAAAAGGAAGAGTGACGGCAACGATCACCTCAACATCTTCGGCGCAAAACGACAAAGTTTCAATCTAAAAGCAGAAGTCAGGAGTCCGCAATCCAGAAGCCAGTGTGAAAAGCAGGCGCGTGCTTTTCATGGCTTTCGGTTTCTCTTCTGACTCCTGGATTCTGAGTTCTGCCTTTACTTACTGAAGCTCTACGAAGTCGCCCGTGTGTATCTCTTGGGCGACGCGTGTGATGATGGCTGTTGCGGTGCGAGTCTGGACGTTCAGGATGACAAGCTCGCCGACGATTTTGCGCGGCATGGGAGGTCTGTCGCGCTTGATCTCGTGCGTCGTCACAGGCTCGTTCTTGAAGAAAACGCCGCGCGTGTTCGTGTAATCTTTCGTGCGCTGCGATTGATTGGAAAACTTGCCGCCTTGATAGCGGTCGCTCTCGAAACCTTTGCTTTGAGAGCGCGCAATCTCTTCGTTCACGATGCCGTCAAGATTGCCCGTGCCAAGGGGGCGATAGATTGTGAAGTAGTCGCCAGCCTTTATGTTGTCCTCAGCGCCCAGGTCTATGTAAACGATCTCATTTCTTGAGACCATCTCGCGCCCATCGCGTGCTAGAACTATACGGCCCTTCTGCTTTCCGGTCGGGTCAGCGAAGCGGTCAAGCGTAAGTTCCTCGCGCTGCGGAGGCGAGACGCGATTGTTGACCTGACGAAGAAGGTCGCCGAGCAGAACTGTTTCGCAGGAGTTAGTGATGACTGCGAGGGAGACGCGGTCTTTCACGTTCACAACACGCAGCCGCCCAGGCTCCTGCATGTAAACGCCGAGCCATCCCTTCTTGACCGTGAACTTTGAAGTCATCTCGCCGCGCGGGCGCACAATCGCATACTCCTGTCCGACATGAACGCCTTGCTGCGCTCCTGCGTTGATATAAACATAGTCGCCAGCTTTGTAGCTTCGTTGCTCCTGCTCCTGCTCGCCGCCTACGACCTGCGGGTTAACTGGAGCGGGCGCATACTGTATGAAGCCAGCGCAGTAAAGGTCCGCGCTTCCGGCAACGACGGGTGCGCTTGTACCTTGCGGAAGTATTACGGAAGGAGTAGGCGCAGGGCTTGAAGATTGTGCACTGACTGTCTGCGCGCTCGCTGTATTCAAGAGCGCAAGAGCAGAGAGCAGAAATAGAGTCGAGAAGGTTTTATAGAGAAGGTTCGTAATCCGCACGACTTTGGTCTCCTTAATATTAGGAATCGCATGAAACTTCTATTGATTGAGCGCAGGGCGCGATGCTCCGGCAACAAAATCAACAGCAGGTGTGAAGCGACGGTAAGTTCAAAAGCGAGAAGTGTGCAGGGCGTACCCTTGCAACACTTGCGGGCATCTCAATCCTATCTTGGCGCGAACCGTTGGGTCAACATTTTTCTTTGGTTTTTGTTGAACAAACGGGTATGGAATCGGCAGAAGTCCGCCTGCGCTTGCGTTTTACGAGTCGGGTTGATAGTATCCGAGTTTTGCCGGATACGGCATTAGACTGTCTATAGCGGGCCGGCGTAGCTCAGTTGGTAGAGCATCTGATTTGTAATCAGAGGGTCGGGGGTTCAAGTCCCTTCGCCGGCTTCAACTCGATCTTGAAAAACACGTGCAGGGGTGGTCGAGTGGTTAATGGCACCGGGCTGTAAACCCGGCGGGTTCACACCCTACGTAGGTTCGAATCCTACCCCCTGCACCAAAGGGTAAGGGATGAGGGCAGAGGGATGAGGGATGAATAAAAGTTTCATCCCTCATCCCGCATCCCTCCGCCCTTTATAATGCGGGAGTAGCTCAGTTGGTAGAGCATCAGCCTTCCAAGCTGAGGGTCGCGAGTTCGAGCCTCGTCTCCCGCTCCAGTTTCTTGAAAGTTGGTGAACTCCTGGCCCGAGTAGCTCAGGGGTAGAGCACCTCCTTGGTAAGGAGGGGGTCACGAGTTCAAATCTCGTCTCGGGCTCCATTAGTAGCACATAAATTGAAATCTTAATTTTAAGA
>QHXM01000273.1 GCA_003222945.1 Acidobacteriota bacterium | reverse complement strand
TATCCTTGAGCCGGAGCGTGAGCCTAGGTCCAGATTGTTCAAGGCTATGACGAGGCGAGTTCTCGATGGGTTCAGAAAGGCCGCGCTGGTTGTTTGCGATAGCCGAACTATACGCGATGAGTTGATAGCGCATGATTTGATTGCGCCCGAACGCGTGAGAGTCGTGCCGCTAGGGGTTCATCCGTCCTGTACCGTCGAGTTTGATTCGTCGGCTGATGTCAGGGCGAAGCATCTGCTTAACGGCGCGGCAGAAAGTCCTATCAATCTGCTGCACGTGGGCAGCACGGTTGAGAGAAAACGAATTGACGTGCTGTTGGAGGTGATGGCCTCAGTGCGTCGTGAGTTTCCGGCGGCGCGGCTCATACGTGTCGGAGGCCCGTTCACTCCTGCTCAGAGAGAGATGGTCCGACGTTTCAAGCTTGAGGATGCTGTCGTTGTCCTGCCCTTTCTTGAAAGAGATGTGCTCGCGGCAATCTACAGGCGCGCGACCCTCGTTTTGCAGCCGTCCGAGAGAGAAGGTTTCGGCCTGCCTGTCATCGAATCTCTAGCCTGCGGCGTGCCTGTCGTCGCAAGCGACCTGCCCGTGCTGCGCGAGGTGGGCGGCGACGCGGTCGCTTATTGCAAGGTCGGCGAACTCGCGTCATGGACAGACACCTTAATCAGGTTGCTCGCTGAGAAAAGCCAACGCCCGGAGCAATGGGAGCAGCGTCGCGCGGCAGGAATCAAACAGGCGTCTGGATTTAGCTGGGCGGAATACGCGCGGAAAATGGTCGCCGTTTATCAAGAGTTAATAGGATAAGTTTGGCGAAAGCCGATCTCTTTGTAGTCAAACTTGATCCGCCAGACTCGCTGGCGGCAATTTATAAAAGCTGGTGGTCATTACAGAAGAGAGAGTCGATCTGTTGCTGGCGAAGCCTTCCACTTTAAGCGATCAGAATCGTCTTCGCGTTCTTCATCTGGGGAAATTCTATCCGCCGCATCTGGGCGGGATGGAGACGCACTTAGAGGCTCTGTGCGGAGAGTTGAAGCAGACGGTCAATCTTGAGGTCGTCGTAGCCAACAGTGAGCGCGAGACGATTGATGAGACGATTGATGGAGTGAAGGTAGCGCGCCTAGGCTCGCTTCTGAACTTCGCAGCCGCTCCGGTCTGTCCGCAGATGGCGAGGCGCGTGCGCGAATCCGCAGCCGACATAGTTCACATACACTGGCCGAACCCTACAGCCGTCCTTGCCTTTCTGGCAAGCCATCATAGCGGAAAGCTAGTGTTCACTTATCACAGCGACATCGTCCGTCAAAAACTTCTGCGCAAACCTTTCTGGCCTGTGCTAAGACACGCTTTGAGCCGTGCTGATGCTATCATCGTGACCTCTCCGAATTACATGCGCGCCTCGCCCGTCTTGAGAAAGTTTCAGGAGCGTTGCCGCGTGATTCCGTTCGGCATTCCGGTAGAAGAATTTAATCGACCCAATGAGATTGAGGTCTCAGGTATTTGCAAACAGTATGGACCGCGCATAGTGCTCACAGTCGGTCGGCTCGTCTATTACAAAGGCTTCGAGTATTTGATTCGCGCTATGAAGAGCGTTGAAGGCCATCTTTTAATTGTAGGCAGCGGCCCTCTGCGTGAAGCACTTCGGCGGGAAGCAAGAGACTGCGGAGTAACGGAGCGCGTCTCAATCCTGAGCGACGTAACGGATGTTGTCCCCTATTATCATGCAGCAGACGTTTTTGTTCTCCCGTCGGTTGCGCGAAGCGAGGCCTTCGGCATCGTGCAGTTAGAGGCAATGGCCTGCGGCGTACCGATCGTCAATACGAATCTGGATTCCGGCGTCCCCTTCGTCTCGCCTGATAAAGTGAGCGGACTGACAGTTCCTCCGGCTGATTCGGAAAGTTTGAGCCAAGCGATAAATACTCTTCTGAATAACCCAAGCCTTCGCGCACGATTGGGTCGCGCAGGGCAAGCGCGCGTCCGAAGTGAATTCAACCTGAGCCTGATGGCAGAGCGCACACTCGAACTCTACAAAGAAGTAATCAATTCATCGCGTCGGTAATCTCACATGAACACATACCTGATACTTTTCGTCGTCGCGGCCTGTAGCTCGCTCTCTCTGACTCCTCTTGTGCGCCGTGCCTGCAATCGCTTCGGGTGGCTCGACAGGCCGCGCGACGGAAGACGATTGCACTGCGAGCCTGTGCCGCGACTTGGCGGCGTCGCTATCTATCTCTCCCTTCTAATAGCGCTTGCGATTCTGCCGTTCATTCACAACCTGCTTACAGAAACTCTCAGAGAGAATAGATCGCAGCTATTCACTGTTCTCGTTCCGGCAAGCCTCGTCTTTCTCTTCGGCGTTTACGACGATTTTCGTGGAACGAATGCGCGTTTCAAGTTCATAGGCCAAGCGATTGCGGGCCTGATCTTTTACTGGATGGGCGGTCGCGTCGAGACTCTGTCCATACCTGTGGTCGGAACAGTCGTGTTGCCGCAAGTCTTGGGCTGCGCGCTCACGGTGTTGTGGACCGTTTCAATCACCAATGCGTTTAATCTTATTGACGGCGTGGATGGACTGGCTTCGGGTGCGTCGCTCTTTGCTTCATTAGTATTGCTCGGCGTCTCGCTGATGCTGGGGCATCCGTTAGTCACAGTCTTCGCAATCGTTTTGTGCGGCGGCCTCATTGGATTCCTGCCATACAACTTTAATCCGGCCTCCATATTCTTAGGTGATTCCGGCGCGCTCTTCATAGGTTTCACGCTCTCGGCGCTCTCCGTTCTGGGAACGCAGAAGGCTTCGACCGCCGTTGCCGTTGCCATTCCTGTGATAGCTTTCGGTCTCCCTGTGCTCGATACGGGCTTCGCGCTCGTGCGGCGCTTCATCGGAAGGCGTCCAGTGTTTCAGGGCGACCGCGAGCACATTCATCACAAACTTCTGGAGCGAGGCTGGTCGCAGCGTCGCGTTGCTCTTGCGCTCTACAGTGTCTGCGCCGTGTTCGGGCTGCTCGCGCTTCTTTTTATAAATGAAGGCAGCGCGCGAACGACCGGACTCATTCTATTCGTGCTCGCCGTTGCGATAGTCCTCTTCGTTGGCAGCCTTCAATATCACGAGGTTGACGAGATTAAGGCTGGGATGAGACGTAACTTCAACGAGAGAAGGCTGCGCGTGGCGAATCACGTAGGAGTTAGACGCGCTAGCCGCGCCATGTCGAAAGCTGCGACGCTGGGCGACATCTTCAGCGCCACAGAAGAGTTGCTTGATCTTGGCGAGTTTGTTTATGCGACGGTCCAACTGGGGCGCGGCGGCGATGCGGCGCATAACGAGGCTATATTCGAGCGCGAGAAAGATTCGCATCTTTCACGTGGATGCAGTATTCGCGGCGGATTGATCTGTTGGTCCTGGGAGCGCGGTGACATCGAGGCCGAAGAGATATTCGGCTCAGGCCATTTCTGGACTCTACGGCTTCCGCTTTCAACAGAGAAATCAGGCTGGGGCTACATCAATCTCTATCGTGAGTTTGAAGGCAGCGCACTTCTTCTGGACATAAACTACCTGTGTCAATTGTTTCAGCGCGAGATGGCGCGCGCAGCCGAAAGAGTGCTGACGGCGGTTGATATGGAAGAGCATGAATTGGCGTTGGTCGCCACAACAGGGGATTGATTCACTCAAGATGCGAATAGCTCTTATAAGATGAGCACCTCTTTTGTTCAAGCGTTGAGCGTAGGGTATGAGGAACGCGTCCGCTCCATGCGAGAGAGCATTGCGCGAGTGTTAAGCCGCATAATCTTCTATTCGCTTCTTCTGCTTATTCCGCTCGTCGCCATCCCTTATGGCGCGGTTGAACCCTGGTGGGAATCCCTCTTTGAATGCACGGTCTTTGTGCTCGGAGCATTGTGGATAGTCGAAGGGATGCTCAGCCGGAAATGGCTTGTGCGCGAGCACAGAATCTTTCTGCCAATCCTGCTGCTCATACTGTATGCATTCGTTC
>QHXM01000146.1 GCA_003222945.1 Acidobacteriota bacterium | reverse complement strand
GGATGAATCGGCTGCTCTTCATTCACCCATGGGTTCGGCGTCTTGTTCCTGACATCTTCGGGCAGCTTCGCCCACTCTCTGTATCTGGCCCACGCACGCTTACTCTTATCATCATTGCCTAAAGGATCGAACCAACCTACTTCACGGTCCAGCCGCCAACGCGCAGGGTCAACCGCGAGCGTTGAAGGCGCTGCGACAGCCGTAGCATATTTCGTCTTCACATAAAACTTCTGGCCGAAGGGCGAGACGGGCGCGGTCGAGATGCGCTCTGAAAAGCCCTTTTGATCTATCTCCGCGACATCGTAAACGCGAAGGCCGCCCGGCCCGGCAGCGACGTATGCGTACTCGCCGCGTAACTGCACCTGCAAGACTTTCGGATTGCCCGTGTGCTCGAACGAGTAAGAGAGCTTGCGTTTCTGTTTGTTTACAAAATTGTCGTAGTTCGCAGGATAGGCAAGCTTGTGCAGAGTGCTTCCGTAAACTGCCTGCGGCTCTGTGCGCTCAGTGACAGGCACGGCTTCGAGCGCATCTTCGGCAGCGATGTAGATGTAGCGCCCCATGAAGTTGACAAAGTTCGTTCCCTGTAAGTAAGTCTGCGCGAGCCAGGCGTTGTTGTCATTGTTCTTTGAGACGTGGCAATCCTCGCAGTCCTTTGTCTCTTTCGCGCGAACAGTGTGCGGCACGTGCGTGTTGAAGGTTTGACCGGAATAGCCTTCAGCCGAAACTGTCTGCTGCTGGCTGTAAATCCATTCGCGGTTCTGATTCTGCGAACTTACAAGGATGGCTGAGGACGAGCGCACGGGCGCGACGCGATGGCCTGTCGCAGTTCCGTCAATGCCCAGCATGAACACGTCGTCGCGCAGGACCTGGAAATTGTAGGTAGTATAGTTGCGCGAGTTTCCGCCCTCGTTGTGGCGATTCGGCATCTTGCGATTGGCCTGCATGGAGAGATGACAGCCGAAACAACTCGTCATCCAAGAAGAATGACAGGTGAAGCAGGTCAGGTTGTCGTCTTTGTGCGCGACCTTCTCATCCGCCTTGCCCCATTCAAGCTCTCCCTTGTCGTTCAATCGCACGGTCTTCGCGTAAGCAGACTTCCAGTTGTAATCGCGGTTGCCTTCTGTGATCGTGTCTTTGGTCTGCTTGACGCGCCACCAGAGATTCGGGTCAACCATAGAATGCTGGATTATGTCGCCACGCTGGACCGCAACATCGTTGCCGCTTGCATCTTTTCTGGTCTCGTTGCGACCGACTCGCTCCATGACTTTCACGCCTGTGCCTGCGGCGTTTATCTGAGCTAGATTGAGTCCTTCTTTTTCGACAACGTAATTGCCGTTTCTGATTCTCTGTCCCGCTGCCGGACCAGAAGCACGCGGGGGATTTCTGTTATCCGGGAAGATGCTCTTCTGAATCGTGCCGTGACAATCAATGCAGCCGATCTCAATTCCTGCACGCGGCTCGGCGTAGAGAATGCCGTTGCCGTGCGAGTCGTTGCGGAAGTGGCAATCAACGCAGTGCATTCCCTTCTCAAGATGTATGTCTTTGAGATGAACGGGCGCTCCCTTTGGAAGCGAGTTGTTCGTTAATTTGTAGTTATCGTTGTCCGTGAAAGCGACTGCCTGTTGCAACATGTCGCTCGTGACGTTCGTGACAACGTTTCCGTCACGGTCCAGAAACTCGCCTTTACGATTTCGCTTGAAGACCGCGCGGAATATCCAGCCGTGACCGTGAAAGTCTGCGAACTGCGTGCGCGTCAGTTGCTTGTTGAACTGAGGCGTGCCAGTCTGCTCTAAAAACTTTTCTTCGGACCAAAGACCACGCAGGCTTGCCGCTTCAGGGTTACGATTGAGCTTCTGCTGCTCCTCATCCTGCGACGGCGTGTGCTGTGTCGCCGGATACATCACCTTGCCATCGGTCTCGTTGTCCCACCACGTCATGCCAAGGTAAGTCGCAACCATGTTCGTGCCAGGGTGCATGTGACAGACCATGCACTGCGATGTGGGGATGCCAGTGGTCAGTTGATGACGAATCGGGTGTCCTACTTCGCTTCTCAAATTGTTGAAGCTCACGTCTGCCGTGTGCGGCGTTGCCTGATTGCCGAACTGCGCGTACTGCTTGCTTGAGTTTACGGGACTCGAATCGTTCGCGTAGATGACGTGGCAAGCCGTACAGCCTGATGAGCGATAATCTCCGGGATGATCGTTCGTGCCTAAGAAATTGAGAGTTGGGTCTAGCAGCCGGGTCTTCTGCAAACCTAAGTAAACCGGGTCTGTGCGGTTCTGAACTCCAAACCCACGCGCGCTCAAACCCTTGTCGGGTCGGCCAGGGTCTTCTTCTTTATCTGGCAAACCGACTTCCAACCTACGCTTTCCGCCACGCTCGAAGACGCGCAAGATATTTCCGGGCTGCGAAATCTCCCAGCGAGGCAGTGGGTCTAGGTAAGAGAGTATGCCTTTCAAAGTCATTGTCTCAGGCTTTATGTCGCCCTGCTCAATGAGACGTTCGGGCGCTCCGTTTTGGTCCGAGTAGCTTTCGCCGAAGTGCGTGTCTTTCAGAGGAAATCCGCCGTTGTTGTAAAGAGCCGCACCCCAGAGCATTGCGCCGTGACGCATCATGCTGTTTGAGACCGCGTAGTTTTCCGAATTGTGGCAACTGCCGCAGGTCTGATCTATTACGCGCAAATCGCCCGGATTGATGAAGCGCACGAACTCGCGGCTCTCTTTTTCAAGAACCGTATTTGAGTTTTCAGGATTCGCGCTTGAGCGTTGACCATTGCGCTTCCACTCGTCTGGATAGCGCGGCTGAACGTGCGCGAGTTCCTTGTTGGTCTTCTCGGCAGGATTGCCGCCGTGACAGAAGGTGCAGGTGAGTTTCTGTCCATCACGCCCATCCTCCAACTTGCCCGAAGCAGTCTTGTGCATAGGCTCGACCTGGCCGTGACAGGTGAGACATCCTTCCTGAAAAGCTGCGGGCGGAGTGGTTTGCTGTGGAGTTGGGCTTGCCTGAGCTATTGCAACTGCTTCGCTTCGTTCGGAGGAAGTGGGCGTGAGCTTCGCCTCATCGTTCGTAGCTTTTGAGCGCACGCCGCTCATTGAGATCACAGCGATGATGGCTATGAACGTCAGAACGAAAACTAGCTTGATGCGATCAACGTTGCTGTGCGTGCGTTGCATAATGCTTAGCTTCCCGTCGCAAGTTGCGGCTCATTGTAGCTCTCTCTAATGAAGTTATTCACCACAGAGGACACAGAGGGCACAGAGGATGAAAAAGATATTAAATCATTCTTCGATTTCCTCTGTGTTCCTCTCCGGTCCTCTGTGGTTAATTCTCAACATTCAAAAAAGTCCCTAGAAAATAAACTTCACCTGCCCGAATAGCGCATACAATGGCTTACTCGGATTGATAACAACATTATCCGGCGCGCAGAAATCACTCACATTCGCGGGGCAATCGCGCGAGGCCGTTGTGAAGATGTCACGAAAGCCGCGCCCTGTCTTTAGCATCGCTGCGCCGAAGGTGAACGTTAGGTTATTAATCAGAAGCGGCCTGTACTCTACACCTAGACTAAAGTCGTAGCCAATCTCATGGCGTATGCGATTTTGAAAGAGCACGTATTCAAGGGATTCCGTGCGAGCGAATCGCAGGTAGTTGGCGTTGAAGATGGCCTTGATGCGCTGCGTTATGTCAACGTCCACGCCCGCGTTGTAGATGAAGATTCCTGGATTGACGAAGTTCGCCTGCCCCTGAATCTTGCTGCTGCGAAGAGATGGCAGGATGCTGTTGGGTTGAACTAAGCCAACACCTGTTTGCGTCAACCGAATGCCCTGACGATTCCAGAATGAGAACTGCCCGCCCACGAAATTCGGATCGTCCAGAATTGCGTCGAAGCCCGTAGCTTTGTTGTCCGTAGGATTCTTATCGCCCTGCGCCCAGAAGAATGAAGCGCGAAAACGAAAATAGTCTTTATCAATCGAAGCCTCGACCGCAGCCATGTGTGACTTTATCCGCACGCTTTGGCCTGCAATCGGATTGTGATCGTCACGACCGAGTGCGAAGTAATAAGAGTGCGAGATGTTCAATCGTCTGATGTGCCCGTCGCCGCTGATACCGAAGTAAGCGACTTTGATTGAATGCGGGCGAGCGTCGCCGATGAGAGCGGGGCGGACCAGAAAACCGTTGCGGTCATACTCGACGCTTCGGCGGTCGTCGTTGAAAAGCACGCTCGCAGAAATCGTGTAGCCTTTAGCGATGAAATCCTGTCGGAAAATATTTGCGATGTAAACGTTCTGCGGTCGTTGGTCGAAACGATTCAGTCCGCTGTTGGTATCTTTTTCGAGTTGATGAAAGTATGCGAGGTTGAATTGATAACGATTGTTGCCGAAAGCGCCGAAGAGACGCGCGCCCAGGTTATTATCAGAATAGATGAAGCCGCGAAAGTCTGAGACGAAGGGCTGAATGCCAGCGCGTATGGAGATGAAGTCGTAATTTGCATCCGTGTCCGCGAGTTTCACTTCGCCGAAAGCCTCTTCGAGCGAGAACTGAGTGTCTGTGCGGCGAGTGCCGCGACGAACATCAATGTTTAGGACGCCGTTCTCACGCGCCCGCGCGTAATTCGGCAGACTGAACGTAGGCGAAATCTTTATGGCCCAGTCGCGCGGCTTGAAAGTGGAATCGCCATGAAACATCTCGAAGCTGAATTGAAACGTTTGATTGATTGCCAGAAGCTCAGGCTTACCGAAAAACTCTGCGCTCGCGTTGCGAACAGAGCTTACGTCCGAAGGTTTAGGCGTGCGGTTCTGTTCGCCGACAGAGGTTGAGACGGCGGAGAGAATCATAAAAGTCTTGTTGCCGATTATAGGGTAATCGCCTTTCAAGACGCTCTGGTTGTAAGGGTCGTACCAGCGGCCACGCTTGAAAGGAATGTCTCGGCCTCGCGCGCCGCGATCTCCGTAGCGGTCATATTCCGGGAAACCTATGCGCCAGCGGTCGCGCACTTCGCGCCGGTCCGGTTTTGTTTGCGGCGCGGATTGAACTGTAGTGTCGCCTGTATAACCAATTGGCTCTTCCTGCTTGTCGTTCGTATTGACGGCAGGCTTCTCTTCCTTCTTCGGCATCTCTGCCGGAATGTTGAGCCGCGTCTCTTTGCCTTCGACTATGATGACGTTCTCTTGAGCCTCGTTGAAATTCCCGGCCTTGTAATCTTTCTCCGCGGGAAATTCCGCCAGATAAGGATTGTCCGCCGTGACATACTGCCTTTCTGGAAGATTGCTGATTCTCGTGAAGCGCGCGAAGTAAGGGGCTTCAAGAGAGACGCGATAAGCTCCTGCCGGA
The DNA here is from genome assembly GCA_003222945.1 of Acidobacteriota bacterium. Classification (GTDB taxonomy): domain Bacteria; phylum Acidobacteriota; class Blastocatellia; order Pyrinomonadales; family Pyrinomonadaceae; genus QHXM01. The sequence continues at coordinate 6,733 of QHXM01000146.1, read as the reverse complement.
AGTTCTAATGAAAACTCTCCCTTCTCGTTGCTCTTCGTGCGATGCGTCTTCTGTGTGACTTGATTTGTGGCTATGACCGTCACGCCCGCGATTGGCGCTTTGGTTTGATTGACGACGACGCCTGAGAGTCTGCCCTTCTGATCGAAGGCGGAAGCGCAGAGCGTCAATGCAAAGACAAAGCAGCAGGCAACGCCCGACAAACCCGCAGCCTTGAACAGCAGTTTTCTGTAAGACGCAGACATATTCTGTCTCTAGCTTGACTGGCAATAAAACTCTTCTCTGTCTGGGCCAGCCGAGTTTTCCTTTAGAGCAACACGTGGTGAGGCTTGTCTTCAATTAAACAAAATGAGTGAGTGGGTTGTAGCACAGGAACAAGTTGCTGGCAACTGAAATTTTCTTTGTTGATGAAATGTTATAGAAAAAATCAAAATCATCTTGACTGTCCAGCGATTAGTGATAAATTCTAGCGAGTCCTAAGTTAGTTTGTGCCTTCGGTTTTATAGCTCGCTGAAGTTTGGACTGCTCGGACGCGGACGACTGATGCGTAAATATCAGAGCATTTTCACGCGATTGTTTTTTATCTGCTGTCTCTTTGCCCTGCTCCTGGCGGGCGTATCGAAGCGCGCGGAGCGTGCGAAGGCTCAATCAACCCGTCCGGTTCTAATCAGTGAAGCGACCTCTACGCGAGCCGTTGCCTTCGAGTCCGTGACACAAAAGCGCGAGCCTTTCACGCTCACCTCTTCCGTTCCGTTCAGCGACGACAGCCGCACGCGCATAAATCTCTTCGCCATGAATTTGAGCTTGCAGCCGGGCGATTCTGCATCGGACGTGATGGCTGAAGCAGAGGACGGCGCGCATAAGATTTATCCTTTGAAGGTAGAGTATGTCGGACCTGTGCCGGACCAGAAGTGGGTCGCATCCATCATCATTCGTCTGAACGACGACATGGGCGATCTGGGCGACGTGCTCGTGAAGATTACTTACAGAGGCGTTTCGAGCAATCGCGTTCGCGTAGGGATTGGACACACGGGCGATGGACCGGAAGATGACGCGGGCGCAGCGCCTACGCCCGGCTCCTTGCAACCGATTTTGCCGCCGAACAATGCTACGGCGGGCACGTTGACCACTGGCGAAGTGCAAACGGTAATCGCGCAGGCTGTGTCGGCAGCCGCGAGTTTGGGCAAGCCTGTGACGGTCGCTGTGGTTGATAAAGAAGGGAACGTGCTCGGAGTTTTCAAGATGACGGGCGCGCCCTCGACCACACTGATTAGCGGCGGGGGAACTTCAGGTAGAGGTCTTGAAGGTTTGAGTGTTCCCTCGTCTCTCGCTGCTATCTCGAAGGCTGGCACTGCTGCGTTCTTCAGCACGACGGGCAACGCATTCACAACTCGCACGGCTGGCTTCATTGTTCAGGAGCATTTCCCGCCGCGCGTTGATAATCAACCGGGTGGTCCGCTTTACGGCGTGCAGTTCTCTTCGCTTCCCTGCTCCGACATAAAGAAGCCTGGACTGCCGCTCGGCCTTTCGGCTGATCCGGGCAGTATGCCTATTTACAAAGGCGGCGTTGCGGTCGGCGGCGTAGGCATTGAAGGCGATGGAATCTACGGCGTTGACAAAGACCCTACGGATTTCGATCAACCGTTTGAAGAGGTGATCGCGGTCTCTGCGGTTCGCGGCTTCGAGACTCCGTCAACAATTCGCGGCGATAACATCCTAGTCAACGGAATACGCCTGGCCTTCGTCAACGTCAATCAAGCGATAGCGCCCGCGACAATCGCTTTCGGCAGTCTGCCCGGCGCGGTTGATACATCATTTCCAATCAGAGGCGCGCAACCTTCGGCCTTCACGCCCACAGTCGTCGGCGGCATAAGCGGCGAAGTTGACGCGCGCTTCTTCCCGTTCATAGCAAGTCCAACGGTCAGCGCAAACTCGCTCACCGCCTCGGATGTCAACACGATCATCTCGCACGCGGCGCAGCAGGCCAACATCACGCGCGCTGCGATTCGTCAACCTTTGGGAAGCAACGCGCGCGTCTCAATCACAGTGGTGGACGCGGACGGCGTAGTGCTTGGCATCTTCCGGCTTGCGGACGCACCCGTCTTCGGCTTCGACGTTTCGGCGCAGAAGGCGCGCACGGCTGCCTTCTACTCAAGAGCGAACACCGGAACTCTTCTTCGCGGCGCGGGTCAAGGCAGTTACGTTGATCGCGCTGCGGCAGATGGCGTAGGGCTTAACGGCGCTTTCGCCTTCAGCGACCGTGGCGGCGGCTTCCTACATCGCCCGTTCTTCCCGGACGGCATCAACAACACTGCGCCCGGTCCATTCAGCACAGGTTTTCCAGAGTGGAGCATCTTCAACGTGGGGCTACAGCTTGACCTTGTAAAGACTAACCTGCTCGCAACGCTCGGCGGCGCGAGTGTGCCCTGCACTTCGATTCCGAACATTCCGAACGGAATTCAAATCTTCGCTGGAAGCGTGCCGCTCTTTAAGAACGGCACGCTCGTGGGCGCAATCGGCATCAGCGGCGACGGAATAGACCAGGACGACCTGATAGCCTCAGCCGGAGCGCAAGGCTACGCCCCGCCCGTTGAGATTCGCTGCGACCAACTCTTCGTGCGCGGCGTTCGCCTACCCTTCGTCAAATTCCCGCGCAGCCCGAATCTATAGCTGACGGCTGAGAGATTGACTGATGTTGAATCAATTGATCAGTTTTGGGCTTGTATTGCTTCAAGATGTAGCTGCATCTCCAGCGTATAACCCGACTGCTACTCCACAGCCAGCCACAGAAAATGGAGGATTCGGAAGTTTTCTCTGGCTAATGTTAGGCATAGGCATAGGTATCGTTATAGGTCTTCTTATTTCTAAAGCCTTCGGTAATAAGCAGAGTCAGGCGGAAGAGAAGCAGGTAACAACGTTGGACATAAACACTCCGCCTCGCATTGCTAGAAGCGCAACGTCCAGCGCCAAGCGATGCCCCGTATGCAAGAGCACCTACACGGACGAGGCTTTAATCTACTGTGTGAGCGACGGTGCATCTCTAGTGCCTGTCAACAACTCTCCGTCTTATGAGGACGCGACGAGGCTCTCCCCTGAATCACGTCATAAAGATTTGCCGCCAACAGAGATTTACCGCCCGAACGTTAAGTGAAGTGGCGAGTGAGGTGTAATTAGCAATCTATTTATCAACTTCCACCTTGTCGTAAATATCCGCTAAAGCTAAATCACATTCGATTGAAGAGAGATGGATTGTCTTCTGTACATCATCCGTCTCTGAGAGTAGCCAACGATTACCAGACTGCCTTGTGTAATGCTCCACGTGATATTTATCCTGCGCGATCACTAAATATTCGGTTAAAGAGTCGAGCTTGCGGTAATGCGCAAACTTCTCGCCACGATCATAGCTTGCCATAGATTTGGATAGGACTTCGAACAGCACCGTCGGGTTGAGCAGAGTGTCTTTCTGCTTATCATCGAAGAGAGGTTCGTCGCAGACAACAACCACGTCAGGATAAGTATAGAGTCCTGCCGGGCTGACCTTCACGCGCATGTCGCTGGAATAGACTTCACATGGGCGCTTTCTTAATTGCCCGTGAAGCGATGCCAGAACATTAGCCGCGACTAAATTATGTCTGCGGCTCGCGCCCGTCATCGCAAATATCTCGCCATTTAGATACTCGCTCTTGTATTCTGCCTGACGCTCAAGAATTAAATATTCTTCCGGCGTGTAATAGACTTTGGTTTGAGATGACATGAAAACAACTCTAATAAAAGCTCACGTTACACAGGACCAACGATGTCAAGGGCTTTCAAGGCTTTGAAAGCCTTTTGCAGAGCCTTGAAAGCCTTTAGCAGGAGATTGCAAGGGCTTTGCAGAGCTTTGCAAAGGGTTTGCAAGGCTTTGCTAATGACTTGCAAGGCTCTGCAAGCTCTTTGCAAAGGCTTGAAAACCCTTTGCAAAGCCTTGCAAACGCCTTCCACAGCGCCTGAAACCCTCTGGCAGCTTGGTAAAACGCCCTTTTTCAATAAATAACTGCCCAACATCATATTGAGTCTTCATTTCGCATCAAGCTTCGAGCGCAAAGATGAGAGCGCAGGGTTCGACGGATTGACGCCAGCGAGTTTGTCAACCGCGCCGCGCGCCGTTGCCTTGTCTCCTTTTTGAAGCGCGGCGTCGGCCATCTTCTCAAGCGCCTGCTCGTTCTTCGGGTCAATCTCAAGAGCCTTGCGATACTCTGCGATTGCGCGTGCGAGGTCGGGCGGAGTTCGCTTCGCGTAAGTGTTGCCGAGGTCCGTCCGCAGGTCCGCGTCGTTAGGATTCTTCGCCAGCACTTTCTCAAAGTAGGTTGCGGCGCTTCCGTAGTCGCCCATTTCGTACTTCGTCTGTCCCATGCCCGTGAGAGCATCGGGATCGTCAGGCTTTAGCGAAAGCGAGCGGTTCAGGTAAAGCTCCGCTTTATCCATAGAGCCTAGTTGAAAGAAGATCGCGGCAGCCCTTATCTGCGCCGTGAAATCTTTCGGGTTGCGGTCCGCTTCGTCCATAGCCGCTTGCGACTGCGCGGAGGTGGAAGCGTCAGCGCCGCCTGCGCCGCTATCGTTTATGTTCGGATGACCGGGAGGAAGTTGTCCGCCCTGTGCCGGATCAAGCGGGCGCGCTGAAGAAGAACTGTTCGGAGCATTCGCCATGCTCGCGGCAAGGCGTTGACGCCCGCCGAAGTTAGCGATGAAGAAGCCAACGAAGAAACCAAGCAGGATGCCCGCAATAGAGTAGAGAATATTTTTCGTCATGAAAGGATAAAAGCTCTTATTGAATTTTCGCACAAGCTGCGACAACCCTTGCCGTGCTTGCTTTTTTGTGATGATAACATGGCGACGTGTGAAAGACCGATTAGCCACGGATGAACGCAGATGTACGCGGATTAGAAATTTTTGAATCAATGTTAATCTGTGGCTAATTCAACCTTATAATGGCTCTCTCGGTTGTGCATGACGATGAAAGTCGTCTGTGGTGATGATGGTCGTCACTGAAAGGAATGTTATCCTGCAACGTGCAAATTCGGGCGTTAGGCAGATATTGGTTTCCTTCGGCATAAGTATGAACGAGACTAAAGCCACTGAACGCAAATCCGCTTTGATTCTGGCGGCTATCGTCGCTATTGAAGGAACATTTGTGCTTCTCAATTGGCTGAATAACGGCCAAAAGTTTGTGGCTTATCTTGGATTCAGTGCTGGAAAAAGTGGGACGCTTTGGGGATGGATTCTTGCTCTGGTCGTGACCGTTTTATTCGTGGCGCTAAGCATCAGGCTGCCATCTGTTCGTGCAAATCTGCTACGACCGACATGGCTCAAAGCCCTCGGATTAGCAGTTGCTGTATCAGCGGGCATTCTTGAAGAACTGGTGTTTCGTAAACTGCTGATGAACTATTTATTGGCGGCGGGAGTTGGCTCGCTTTTGCAGATTGTTTTGTCGGGTCTTGCATTTGGAGCGGCGCATGGAATCTGGGGTTTGATGGGTCGAAGTGTACGAGCAGCCTTGGGCGCAACGGTGGCAACCGGACTACTTGGTGCTGCGCTTGCGATTGTATTTATAGTTTCTGGCCGCAGTCTGGCCCCATGCATCGCGGCGCATTTTTTAATCAATGCTCTGATCGAGCCGGGTTTAGTGCTTGCTGTCACGCGAGGTGAAATGACAAGAGCGGAACATAAATTGGACAACCTATCCGCCTGACAACTCACTCAAGAGGCGGCGTAATTGCAAAGAAGTCGTGCGCGACTGAAAACCGTAATAATTTATTGAACTGGAGCGCGAATGGCATTTCTTTCATCCGCGAGACTTTTCTGATTTTCTCTCTCTGCGCACGGTTCGGCGCTCTCTCGTGTCTCTGCGGTGAACTCAATTTCAAACTGACCCGATGCAATTCCCTTCCAGTTGAAGACCATCACACTAATGAGCTATCATGGCGCATAATCAAAAGGACTTGAGCGGAGCTACTCTTCAGGCTTTATCAATGTCCTGCGCTGCGTTTCAGTGGCGAAGGTTCATTTGGGACTTCTTCAGGAATCATAAATAATGTCGGAAGCTTTAGAGACCAAAGACACTGTTGGTGTGAAAGCGACTTGGCAAACGTCATTCGCTTCGGCAATCTCGAACGGCATAACGAAGCTACTGAACCTTCTAAGCTCGGTTCGCTTCGGCGTAGTGCTTCTCATACTGCTCGTCATAGGCGCAATGATCGGGATGCTCATCCAGCAGCAATCTGTTGAGAACTTCGATCAGTATTACGCCAACTTGACGCCTTCGCAACAACTGCTCTGGGGCAAGCTTGGCTGGTTCGACATCTATCACGCATGGTATTTCAACGCGCTCCTTCTGGTCCTCTCGCTCAACATAGTCCTGGCCTCAATTGATCGCTTCCCGAAAGCATGGACTTTCATCTCGCGCCCGAAGCTGGACGCATCTGCGAACTGGCTAAAGGGGCAGGAGCAGAGCGCCGAAGTTAAACTCGAAGGCGAGAATCGTCAGAGCGTTGCTGAAAGAATCAGCGCGGCTTGCAGAAGCAATGGATTCAAAACGAAGATTACCGAGAAGGGCAACCGAACATTCGTCTTCGCTGAGAAGAACAGATGGAATCGTCTGGGCGCTTACGCCGTTCACGTTGCGCTGTTGACGATCTTCCTGGGCGGCTTTATGACAGCGCAGTTCGGAAGCAACGGGCAGATGCCCTTGCAACCCGGA
>QHXM01000145.1 GCA_003222945.1 Acidobacteriota bacterium | reverse complement strand
CGCATTCCGCCCGTCCGCATTCCGAAATCGTCAATACGCCAGAATGAAAGCAATTGCCTGAATCACTAAACCGATAGCTATAGCAGTGAAGTACCTTTTTGGACGAAGCTTCTTTCTCAAGCTAATCAATGTAATCAATCCAAGCGGGATGAAAAGCAGAGTTCCTGTAATCGTACCTGCGTCGTAGCCAGCGATGTAGATGCAGTTTGCTATGTGCGAAAGCGCGTTTACAAAAAAGAGTGTCGCAAGGCAAACAGCCAGAAACTGCGAGAATCCTAATCTCAACGCCAACCAGACGCCTACAACCATCAGCATCAATCCAACACCGGTTAAGATTACAAATGCCTTCAGCGAAAGGTTGATGCCGTGCGGAGCGCCCACGCCCCAGCGTTCTTCTATAATGTGCAGTAGATAGATCGGCGGGAACAGCCAGAGCCAGTGCGCCGACGAGAATCGAGGGCTATTCTTATCGGTTATCATTACACTCAGCGATCAGTAGATGGTCATCTCGTCGTAGATAACTATTCGCGCCAACTTATTCTCCGGTTCTTACTGCACATTCGCCAGTTGATGCTTTTGCAGAACGGGTTTGGATTGCTGCTGCGTGTTGCCCTGTGCGGTTGCATCACCTGACGAAGCGCCGACGATGTAGCTGTCGCGTGCGCGCACTACAAGGTCGGGGCGTTGGACGCGGACCTTTATCTGGCGTCGCGTGCCTGTCTGCGCCTGTGCCTTCGGATAGTAACCCAGACTGTATTGGCGGCGCAGTTCTTCTGCAATGTTGGCGAAGGATTGTGAAAGGTCTCCCGTCGTTTCAGCTTGAAAAACGCGACCGCCTGTCTTGTAGGCAAGGTCGTGCAGGTAAGCGTCTGCGCGCATGTAATCATCCCGGCTCATGCCCGGACCGTTGCCGCCTCCACCGCCACCGCCTCTGCCATAGCCGCCGCCACGACGACCGCCGCCAAGTATGCCGCCAAGAATATCTATGACGATGCTGCCTGAGCCGCCGCTCGGGTAACGTCCAGACGAAGGCCAGGAGCCTCCACCCGGACCTGCAACGTCATTGTAAGTGTCGTATTGAACAGGATAGATGAGCGCGTCCAACTCTTCTGCGTCGCGCATGTTGTCTTCGTACTTCGCGTGCTTGCTCGTAGTGTCAACGCCGTCTGTGAAGAGCACGATTGCCTTGCGCCCGCTTATTTGATTGAGACGTTGGTGAATGACGAAATCAATGGCGTCGTAAAGCCTTGTGTTCCCGCCCGTGCGTGTGTTGCGAATAGCGTCGCGCAGGACGTTGCGGTCGTTGGTTGCTTCGGCCAGAACTCTTATCTGTGAATCGAAAGAGACGACCAGAACGCGATCATCCGGGCGCAGTTGATTGACGAACTCGATGGCTGCGTCCTGCATCTCGTCCATGCGGAAATGCGTGGAGGCGCTTGTGTCTATGACGAGCGCGACGGTGAAAGGTTTTTCGATGGAAGCGAAGTAGGAGACGTTCTGCTGCACGCCGTCCTCAAAGATTTGAAACTCATCTTTGCGAAGGTCAGGGATGAATCTTCCGTTTCTATCCATCACGCTTACGGGGATTGTGACCAGAGTTGTGTTGACGCGCACAACGTCGCCTTCGCCAACCTCTTCGGGGTCATTGTTCGCCGAGGGAGCGGAAGACTGCGGTTTCTGTGATGAAGGGTTGCGATTGCCTGAAGAGATTGTCGTCCCGGTCTGTAGCACAGGGCGCTTCTGCGTTGAAGGCATTTGCGCTGGCTGTTGCTGCTCGTCAGGCTCTGCGGGTTGCTGGTCCGTCTGCTGCGTTGCGGTAGTATTTCCGACGCGGCGCGGTCGCGTCTGAGCATGAAGCGCGTGCGCGGTCAGAAATAGAAGGGAGAGGAGCAGGGAAACGCTTATTAACTTTCTCATGGCCTGAAGGCTCCTTCGGGTAAAACTTGGGCTTGTGCGCAACCGGAACGCACCTCTTGGATGCGCAGAAACGCGAAAAGATGCTTATGCAAAGCATTTTGGAGGGGAGAGCAAAGGGAGACAGCTAAGAATAGCTCTGAAGAAGGCAAAAGTAAAAAGGTAAAAGGCAAAAGGGAAGACAGACGAGCGTGTCTTTCATCTTTCACTTTTACCTTTTACCTTTTTACTTTTGCCTTCTCTACGAGTTGATCGAGTTGAAAATGAGCGGAAAAGTTCCCCACGTCTGGCCTCTGTGTTGTGGGCGAAAGCCGAAGAGTATGAGGCGGCCTCGACCCAAAGCGACTTCCGCGAGCGCCACTTTGCCTTTCAGATAATCTTCGCCCAAAAGCCAGCCGGATCGTAAGAGGTTGTCTGTAGCGTAGCGCGCTATAACGTGGACGCGTTTAGGGTCTGTTACGTCGAAGGCGGAACTGTTGATGAAATATGCGCTCATATCGTGCGGGAGACCATGAGCAATCGGGCTGGTCGTGTCCACCTCTAGCCCTAAGATTGAGCCGGGGCAATAGAAGTCTGAAGATTTCAGACCTTCGAGAACATTCTTGAGCGGAAGGTTGAAGCGTTTTATAGCAAGCTCTGTTGAAGCGTCGAAGCAGATGAGCGTGCCACCGTCTTGTACGAAGCGTCGCAGGTTCTCGACTCCGGCTTCACCAATTCCGCCAGTGAACTCTGCGGGGTAACTGCCCGGCGGATTGCCTTCGACAATATCTTTGGCTCGCTGCGACGGCAGTATAATCATATCGTATTTAGCGCGCAGATTTCCGCGCCGAACTTCCGCATCGAGCAGACTCTCGTAATGTATGTTGAAGGTATCGAAGACGTAGCGCGTCCAGCCTTCATCCAGATTACCGGTCCAGCCTTTATAAATAGCGAGTCGAACCATTCGCTTGAGCGGATTGGCAACGGGCGAACTGGTATCTCGTTTTTGAGCAAGACCAAGATCGCGTCGCACTTCTGCTTCATCATGTATGAGCGTCAAGCGCATCTCATTCGATTTCTCACGCACGCGCACGACTGCCTTCGCGTCAACTCCCATCATCAAAGGCAAGGTCCAGCCCGCAACATCATAAGGCCGCTCGGCTTCGCCCTGCGCAGTTCTTCTATCAGGATAGACTTGAAGCCCGAAGAGCGATTTGACATCAGCGCGAAACGGCTGGTTAAGGAAGACTATGTAGCTTCCTGCAGGAATCTCTTCCGCATCCGTTGATTGAGGGATCATCTCAACGTGATGCTTGCCGTTCGCAATCGTCAACAACTGTCGCGCAAGCACGCCGTGAAGCTCTCGCTCAAGCCTGTGAACTTCAACGCCCTGCTCTGTGAGCGCGCCTATCATCTTCGCAACAGCTTCGTCATTGCCCTGTGCGGCGGCGATGAGATAAGCGAGCGGCTCTACGGCGGTCGGCGCGGAAGTTACATTGTTATGACCGAGTTCATAAAACTCACGCAGGTAGTAGGCGCGCTTCTTTGAAGCAATCGAGAGAACGGTGTGCGCGGCCATCATTTCCATGTTCATAATGTCGCGCGCGTGCCAGACGCCGCCGGGCCAGGGCTGCGGAAAATTTGGCGTCGCAGTCAGAGCCGAAGTCATACCGCGCGTCCTCGATCTCATCAACTGCTCGCGCGTAATGTTTGAGGGTGTCATCAATTTTGCGCTCGCGGCCTCCGAGAGTATGCCGATTGAGTTGTGATAGTAGGGCGCTGTGCGAAAGCCACCGTGCCACCAGGTGTCATAGACAGCATTTGTGATTACGCCTTTGAAGCCTGCGGCTCGAAGGTTAGTCGCAACGCTGTTTCCCAGAAAATCAACCTGCTGAAGGAGCGCGGGCGCAATGTCGGGATTCGACGGCTCGAAGAAAGGCGGAATGAAGAGACGCGCGCTCGCTTCCCCCATCTGGTGAATGTCGTAAACTATCTCTGGAAACCATTCTATCCAGAAGAGGCGCGTCAGAAGCTTCGTCTCTTTCAAATTCATCATGAACCAGTCGCGGTTGTCGTCATGCCCGGCGTAATGATGATAAATCTCCGGCGGGTCTGTGCCCTCAAAGGGCGTGTTGAGCGTCTTCCGATACCAGTCCGCGACGATGTCAACTCCGTCAGGGTTGGGCGAAGGGACGAGAATCAATATGGTGTTTTTCAACATCTCGCGCGTCGAGGGGTCCTGCGCTGTTGCGAGTTCATAAGCAAGCTGCATGGACATCTGAGAGGCAACTATTTCTGTAGAGTGAATCGAGCATGAGATTACGACGACAACTTTGCCATCGCGTATGAGGCGGTCGCGCGCAGAGTTGTCTCGAATGTTGCGCGGGTCTGCAAGCTCGGCTTGAATCGCTTTGTACTTCTCCAGGTTGCGAATATTTTCAGGCGCGCTGATGAAGGCGACTATGAGAGGCCGCCCCAGAGTCGTTTCACCTAGAGTCTGAACCTTTATGCGGTCGCTTGCCGAATCAAGCCCGGCGAAGTAGTTTGTAATCTGCTTCCAGTCCGCGATTGTGCGATCATCGCCGGGCGTGAAGCCGAGCACGGAGCGTGGGCTTGGGATTGCAGAATGCTGAGCCTCGATCCCGTTAAAATTATCTGCGCGAACGAGCGTCGGCGAGAGAATGAAGAGAGCGAGCAGTATTAAGCAGGGTAAAATTCTGAAGCGTATGAGCACAGACGAATGAGCGTACATTCAGAACATCCTTCGAGTGAATTGGTTGATGAAAGAGACGCGACCGCCAACGTCGCGGCGCGCGAAGTTGAGTCTAGCACACGTCCGAGCATTAGCCGACGACTCTTCTATTGGTGGGCGCTTCTTACGGCTGCGCTGCTATTAGTTATATTGGGCGCGCCCGCGATTCTTCTTTCATTGCTCACGCGCCGCAATCTGGTTTATCGGGTCGCGGTGCGGGGCGGGCGAATCTGGCTGCGGCTCATTGGCGTTAAAGTTCATGTGAAGGGAAGCGAGAACCTTGCGCCGGATAAAACTTACGTTCTCATATCAAATCACAGATCGTATCTTGACCCGCCTGCTCTTTTAACCTCTATAAAGAAGCGGCTCGGCTTCATTGCGAAGAAAGAGTTGCTGCGCGTTCCCGTGCTCGGTCAGGGCATGATGTACGTCAACGCAGTTGCGATAGATAGAGGCAGAAGCGCAAGCGCGATTCAGAGGATGCAGGCTGCGACCGAGCGCTTGCACTCAGGAGTCTCGTTCGTAGTCTTCGCTGAAGGCACGCGGGCGCGAGTGGGTGAGCTTCTGCCGTTCAAGAAGGGCGGATTCTACATGGCTATTCAGGCGGGCATGAGCATTGCGCCTGTGGCGATTAAAAACACGGACAGGTTGATGGGCAAGGGAACTTCGGAAGCAGGGCCGGGAACAATCGAAATAACAATCCTGCCGCCTGTGGAGACCGAAGGATTTTCAACGGAGGAAGATGTCGAACATCTGATAGAGAAGGTTCGCGCGATGATTAAGAGCGAGCTTGGTGTTAAGTCAGTACCGCCTGTTGTAGCTGAAGGGTAATCGCCTGCGTCACCCGCTCGGCTCAAGCAGGCGGTACTTATCATCTCATTACGCTCATTCAAACTTGTAAACCAGCGTGCCTGTCTGTTTGATTAAAGCGCCGTGCAACCGCGCAGGGTTGAATCTGGCTTTCTTCGCAGCCTCGACAGCGGCCTCGCGCAACTCTTTCGGTCCGTCCGTAGCACGAGCAGAGATAACATTTCCTTTCTCGTCAATCACTACATCAACTTTGACCGTGCCTTTGATGTTCTTCTGTTTCGCCGCATCTGGATAGATGGGCTGAGGCATCTCAATCGCCCTGTTGTTAATCACTCCGCCCGTTAGAGGTTCATCCGTTTGAGTGGAGACGGGCACGGTCGTAGGTGTGGGCTTTGGCGCAGTATTCGTATTTGGATTAGCGTCCTTGTCGTCGGCCCCTACCTCAGTGATCGTAACGGTCGCGTGACCCTTAACGAAATTTGTATATGTGACGCGCAGGCGTATATGTATTACTTCACCGCTACCGAAGGTGAGCGTGTCATCGGCGTAGCTATAAGTCGGAAACCAGTAACGGCCATCAATCTGCTCGCGGTAAGTTTCTACCGTCGGAAACTTGTTATCCTTAGTTTCCGGCACGCCCTTGCCGCGCGATTTCACAATCTGTAGATCGCGGTCGTCCACCCAGATGCGCCCCGCGAAAAATCGCTCCTTAGTCTTCTTCGGATCGGGCATAACCTTCGGGGCTACGTCGAAGATATAGAGATCAAGCTCGTCAATCTTCTCTTTGCCAACGTAGGTTAAGTTGTATTGATCGATCTTCGAGGCTTCGAGCGCGAAGGGATTTATGCCGCCCAGGTCTTCGATGTCTTCAGGCGTAACACCAGCGTATGTCGGCATGGGGAAGAAGAGTATCTTCTCGTAGCGGTTGCCGCTGCTATCGAAAGTGAACTCCGAGACGCGATGATATTCGCCCGCAATCTGCCCGCCTAAACCAAGTATTTGAATGGCGGCGTCGCGCTTGAAAGCATACTCGTTGAGCGCGCGTCGAAACTGTGTTTCCTTAGCGGCAAAGGCTCGTATGATTTTATCTATGTCGGCGGGTTTAGCGCTGTTGGAAGTGGCAGACGCCTGCTGCGCTCGAACAGTCTGAGAGATGCTTGCAGCGCTGAAGAGAATTAGCAGCGCGAGAGTGTAAATAAGGAATCGTTTCATAAAGGTTCGTTTCCGCTCTCTTTGAGTTTATGGGTCTCGTGGGAATCAGGCAAATCGTCTTTAACCAGAAAATTCAGATGCCTAAAGCCCGCTCTACTGTTGCATACACGGCTCAGAATCTTAGCCTTAAAGTCGGCTATTTCCCAAGTCTTCCAGGCAGATTCAGCCGCAATAAATTCCAAGCTTATGTTATACTTCATCGAAGCCCGATTCACATACGGCCCTGAACCCGGTAGATTAAAAATTCCGCCCTAGTAAATCCGATGACCCAGACTTCGGTTAACAAAATCGGTAGTAACGACCTTTTTGTCCGTGCCCAGACTCTTATAGAGCGCGGCGATCTGGCGCAGGCCAAAGCGCTACTGCGGAGTCTTATCAACGAGACGACAGAGGGCGTCTTTAGCGCGCGCACTGTGCAAGCCCGGACCACACTTGCAGAAGTTTACGAAGGGCTTGATCGTTATGACGACGCCGGAAAGGTTCTCGCGCCCTACGACCTTAACGAGCTTGATAAACTATCAACGCACCCGCGCGGCCTGCTTCTTCTGGCTTTCGGTTCAAGAGCCTACTGGCAGAACGATTTTCCACGCTCAATAACAGTTCTCAACCGCGCGCGTGAAATCCTCGAACCCATCGGTGACTCGGCTAACATTGCGCGCACCTATCACTGCATGGGCCGATCATACTGGGCGCTTGATGAGCAGGCTCTTGCGCGCGAGCATTACGAGATTGCCATAGAATGGGGAAGGCGCGCGCGGCGTGATCGTGCGCTCGCCATCACTTATATGAATCTGGGTCTCGTCGCTCGCCACGAAGGTGATCTGGACGAAGCTGGCATGTGCTATCGCCGCGCGCTTCGTCTGCTGCGCCACACGACGGACGAAGTGAGCCGCGCGCGCCTTCAGAACAATCTGGGCGTGATGCTGCTCTATCAGGGAAACTTCTACGAAGCAGCAAACTCGTCGCGCCGCGCGCTAATTCATCTTTCAGAACACCACGACAGCCTTCTCATAGGCATAGTCAACAACAACCTCGCCGTCACCTCGATTTACACGGGCGAGTGGGCGCAGGCTGAAAGCTACGTGCAGCAGGCTCTGGCGATTGCGCGCTCGCGCCAGGATCGTCTGAGTGAAGGCGTTTATACGGAAACGCTCGGAACGCTTCGCGCCTTTCAGGGACGCGTTGAAGAAGCCAACGAACTTTTACGCTCCGCTCTTGAGCGAGCGAAAGAGATGGGAAGCCGCAAGGATGAAATGCTCGCCTCGCTTTCGCTTTCCAGGCTCTGGCTACAAGCCCGCAACCTGCATCTCTCTCTAACCTACGCACGAAACGCGCGCGACCTTGCACGCGAAGTTGGCGACGAGAGGATTGCGTGCGAATCCGCCCTGCTGATGTCGGAAGGCTACAGGCGAAGTGACAAGTGGATGCCTGCGGAGGATTGGGCGACGATGGCGCAGGCAGAGCTTGAGCGTCTTCCTTATCCCTACCTGGACGCGATCCTTCAACGCAACATAGCCACGTTCCTCTCGCGCCGTCGAGATGCAGAGCGCGGCGAACGTCTCTTCAAACAGGCGGAAGAATCTTTCCGCTCTATGAACGCCCCCTTTCAAGTCGCCATGACAATCTTCGAGCATGGTGAGAGTCTGGTCCGACGCGGCGAGTATGCTTCTGCTTTTGAGTGTTTCAAGGAATCGGCTTCGCAGTTTCAGAAACTCGGCGCGCGCATGGATGCTGAACGCGCTCGAATGGAAGCAGAGCGAACGCGTGAGCGCATGGGCGCGTGGGCCATTGCGCCAGCGCCTTCCATTAACCTTATACCGCCTGATGCTGCTCCGCTCATCATGCAGGTCCTGAATGCCGCAAGCGGGCGCGAGCGATTGTTGCGCGAGTTGATGTTCGCTGCCAAAAACGCTCTGGCGGCAGAGGGCGCGATAATCTTCGCGGTGGATGAGGACCATCAGCTTTACGCTCAGGCCAGCATTGATCTTGATGAGACGGGGCGCGAGCGTGCGGCTAAAGCAGTTGCGCGCCATCTTGAAAAAGTAGATGAGAGCGAGTCGGTTGAAAAGACGGAAGGCGTCGCGCTCAGCCTTCAGCCGCCCGCGTGCGGAGAACCTTTCGAGCATTGCAGAACAATTTCATCTCGTCGCAACGGCGGCGCGTTCGTTCTCTATCTGAAAGCGCCCGCGCCGCTCTCAGGCAAACGCGCTGAGATTCTGGAAGCCCTCACGGGCTGCGCGCGGCTTGCGCTTTCTGCGATAGATTTAAGAACGGACATGCGCCGCGCTCGCCCATTCAATGCCGTCAACATGCCTTCAGCTTCCGCGCACTTTCCGACTCTAATAGCCAACAGCTTCGCCATGCGTGATGTTCTTGCGCGAATGGAGCGGCTGAAGGATTCGGATGCGACCGTACTGCTGCTTGGCGAGTCCGGCACAGGCAAAGAGGTTGTTGCGCGCGCTCTGCATGAAGAGAGCCATCGCAAGGATAAGATTTTTCTTCCCTTCAACTGCACAGCAAGCCCGCGTGATTTGGTCGAGAGTCAGCTTTTCGGCCACCGCCGGGGAACATTCACGGGTGCTATCAACGACCAGCGCGGAATCATACGCGCCGCAGAAGGCGGCACGCTCTTTCTTGACGAGATAGGCGACCTTGCGGCGGACGTGCAGCCAAAGCTCCTGCGCTTTTTGCAGAACGGCGAGATCATGCCGCTCGGCGATGCGCCGCGCAAAGTCAACGTGCGCGTTATCGCCGCAACGAACCGCGACCTTGAACAAGACGTGCGCGAAGGTCGCTTTCGAGAAGACCTCTTCTATCGCCTGAACACGTTTGTCATAAAGCTCCCGCTTCTCTCGGAGCGTTCAGAAGACATTCCGCTTCTAGCCTCCTACTTCTTCGAGGAGATGTGTAGCAAGCATCATCGCCAGCTTGCGGGCATCACGCCGGAAGCAATGGATTATCTTGTGCGCTACAGTTGGCCCGGCAACGTTCGACAACTACGAAGCGAGATAGAGCGCATAGTCGTCTTCGCTGAAGACGGTCAGGCCGTCGGCGCTGAATCTCTCTCATCCGACATACTTCGCGCAGCAAGTGTTTATTCGCCGGTCCGATTCCAACTGGATTTCAGCCGGCCTATAAATTACAAGGAGTTGATGCTCGACATAGAGCGCCAGCTTCTCTCAGAAGCCCTGGCGCGTCACAACGGCAATGTCACGCGCGCAGCCGAGCTTCTGAAGATGCGCAGACAGACGCTCGATTACAAGCTCAGAAAATTCCGGCTCGGCAATCCGAACATCAATCTGGTCAGCGAAGAGGATTACGGGGAAAAGTAGGGCAAAAATTTTTGCACCCTCCACAAAATCCTTGCACCTCGCTTAAACTCACAAACAGCAGAGAATAAGTCCTGCGCGAGCGCAACCTGCATCTCAATCAGAAGCAAAATATTCGGCACTATTCGATTCTGATTTTCTGAGACGAAAACTCAAAAAAGCCCTTGTATTGCTGGGAAAACAAACAATTTTGAGCTTCGTCGCATAGTTGGCACGCATGTTGTTTAAGAAGGGAACAAGTGCGAGCGCGTAAAGATAGTGGTCCGCCACACTGCGCGCAAGCTTTCGGTTAGATAGTTGAAACCCGACCGAAGTTTTATTCTGATGAGTTGATTGAGAGGGGAAAGCGAGAGATGCGTAAATTAAGAAGAATGATTGGAATAGTTTTGCTTGCTGCTGTTGCAACTTTAGGCGTGCCAACTGCATTGGCTGGTCCACAGGAAAGCCCCGGCGTCGTTGGTCCGCAGGAATCGCCTGGCTTTACGACAGACGTTGTTATCTACCTTGCTTCGACATTCATACCGTAATGAAAGATAGCCTCACAAGTTTGGCTAATCGTAGAACCGATGTTGAGAGGATTCGTTCCTCATATCGGCGACTGGTGACGGCGCGTCTGCCCGTGAATCTCTATGGCGCGCAAGCGCAAGTGCAACGTAGAGCGGCTACGTTGCTGCATGGGTTGGACGAAGAGTCACTCTCGTGGGAGGAGTTTGACTTTATTCACCTTGCCGATGACGAGCGCGGCGACCGCACTTCGCTCCATCTGGGCGGAGCGGCAGGCGGCGTCGCGCTCAACTTTCATTCAGGATTGATCGCTTCGGCTGGCACAGGAACACTGTATCTGGCAAACCTTGAGAAACTCGGCTACAGAGCACAACACGTTCTCTGTAGTCTTCTTCGAGCGCGACGTTACACGCCGGTTGGCGACCCGTTTCCGCGCCCTTTGGGTTGCCGCGTAATCGTTGGAACCCGCAGGCCGCTCTTTGAACTTGCGCGTAGGTTGATCGTCAGGCGGGAGCTATCGGAAGCGCTCGGCCACATCTCGCTTAGCGCGGAAGAGGTCTTAAGCGTGCTTGGCGCAAGAGAGTTTTATACAGGTCACCCCGGCAGCCTGGCAGCGGCTAGTTAAGGGTTGGCCGGCGCGTTGCTGAGAAGGTATCGGCGGCGATTGGTTCTCCTAGCAATCGCCGCCGGTATTTTAATTGCGGAATGCGGAATGCGGATTGAAGAAGACAAGCGCAAGCCTTTCTAAATCCGCATTCCGCAATCGAAAGGTACTGACAAAACCTTTTATTCTACAAAGTCAACATCAACTTGATGCGGAATAATTCCACGCTCGACGCCTTCCTGTAGAAGTCTGCGCACGGCCTCGCGCCCGCGCTCGGTGTAGTCGAGCGTTAGGTCGTTTACCCACATGGCGACGAATCGGTCCGCAGTCTCCGTATCCATGTCGCGCGCAAACTGCATTGCGTACCGAAGCGCGTCCTCGCGGTGCTCAAGTGAATAGCGAATGCTTTCGCGCAGAAAGTCAGAGACCTTGCGGATCAAGTTCCCTCCAAGATCGCGCCGTATTGCGTTGCCGCCCATAGGAAGCGGCAAGCCCGTTCGCTTATGCCACCACTCGCCAAGATCAATGACCTTATGAAGTCCTAACTTCTCGTAATAAAGCTGCCCTTCGTGAATTAAAAGCCCAGCGTCGCAGCGTCGCTCTTTTACTGCTTCGATGATCTCGTCGAACGGCACAACCTCGTAATCGAATTCTGAATTGAAGATGCGGAGCGCCAGGAATGCGCTCGTCAGCGTTCCGGGAACGGCGACCTTGAGCTTCGACAGTTGATCGGCAGAATACGGCTCGCGCGAAACGACGATGGGACCGTAATTGTCTCCGATGCTCGCGCCATGCGGCAGAAGCGCGTACCTTTCCGCAATGTAAGCGTAAGCGTGAAAGCTTATCGCCGTCACATCAAAGACGCCGCGCATAGCCATCTCGTTCAAGCTCTGAATATCTTTCAAAACGTGCGTGAACTCTATGTCGCCCGTGTCCAGCTTGTTCGTCGCAAGCGCGTAGAACATGAACGCATCGTCGGAATCCGGCGAATGCGCGACTGAGATTGTGCGTGTTTCTGTTGCAGATGTCATGTTGGTTGAATTAGTGAATGCTCGTTTCACGAAGCGATTTGGTTTTGATTTGCTGTAATCGAACCTATATTCGCGGCGCATTTTGTAAACCGCT
>QHXM01000144.1 GCA_003222945.1 Acidobacteriota bacterium | reverse complement strand
AGCGGCAGTAGTTGTGATCCGAATAGGTTTCATTCTGGGCCTCCTGACTAAGCACACATCTTATCTTAAGCAGGTCTAAATTTCATAGAAGCATTGACGCGCTGGTCATCGTGACTCTCACTTACTCTTCAAAACTGCCCTCCAACATCGCAAAAGCCAGTAAATACAACGCAAAACCCTATTCCAACAGCGCGCAACCGCACTCAGAAAGCGTCAAAGCTTACAAATATGGCGCGCAAGAGAACAAATACAGCGTCAAAGCTCACAAATCTAACGGACAAGCTCACAAATCCAGTGCGCAAGAGAACAAATCTGGCGCGCAAGCTTACTTATTTAGCTGCAATGGTCGCTCAGACAGCGCACAAGATGGCTCAGACAGCCTTAAACTTCACTGATACAGCGTGAAAGTTCGTTCAGAAAAGGCGAAAATTTACTAAAGCAATCGTGGGGCTGAGGCTAAAACTGATACCTTTTCTATAAAAACCCGCCAAAATTCCAGATTCACCCTTCATATAGACCACAGGTCATTGACAAGAGCCTCATGCTTGCTATATTTTTAGCACTCACCGCTACAGAGTGCTAGAATCCAAGCCGGTGAGAGGCAATTTATTCCTAAAAACCGTAAATTTTTCCGGTAAATTTCTGAAAGGAGCATTGGAAGCAGTATGGCAACTAACATTAAACCCCTGCATGACCGCGTGATTGTGCGCCGCATTGAAGAGGGCGAGCAGGTACGAGGCGGCATCATCATCCCGGACACAGCGAAGGAGAAGCCGCAGGAGGGCGAAGTCGTCGCCGCGGGCGAGGGCAAGTACAGAGAAGACGGCACCCGCCAGACGCTCGATGTAAAGAAGGGCGACCGCGTGCTTTTCGGCAAATACAGCGGCTCTGAGATCAAGCTTGACGGCGAAGAGCTTTTGATTATGCGCGAGGACGAGATTCTTGGAATCATCGAGCGCGCTGGCGCAGCATCATCATCAGGCAGCAGCAAAAAAGGCGGCAAGTAGTCTCTACGAACAGACTAGAGCCGCTTTTTCATTAGCTGAAATTCCAACTATTTGAGTTTAGGAGAAAGAGAATATGGCAAAGCAAGTTATTCATGGCGAGGAGTCGCGCGCGGCAATCCTTCGCGGCGTAAACCAACTCGCAGACGCTGTCAAGATCACACTTGGTCCTAAGGGGCGCAACGTCGTCATTGACAAGAAATTCGGTAGCCCCACGATCACAAAGGACGGCGTCACCGTAGCGAAAGAGATTGAATTAAAGGATGCACTCGAAAACATGGGCGCACAGATGGTGCGCGAAGTTGCAAGCAAAACTTCAGACGTTGCTGGCGACGGAACAACAACGGCGACCGTTCTCGCGCAGGCAATCTTCCGCGAGGGCGTCAAAACGGTTGCGGCTGGCGCAAACCCTATGGCTCTCAAGCGCGGCATAGACAAGGCTGTCGAGAAAGCCATCAGCGAAATCCATCGTCTGTCGAAGCCCGTCAAAGGCGACATGATCGCACAGGTCGGAACAGTCTCGGCCAACGGCGACTCGACCATAGGCACTATCATTGCCGAAGCGATGAACAAGGTCGGCAAGGACGGCGTCATCACGGTCGAAGAGTCTAGGACAATGGAGACGGCGCTCGAAGTGGTCGAAGGTATGCAGTTCGACAGAGGCTATTTGTCGCCCTACTTCGTCACAGACCCTGAGCGCATGGAAGCAGTTCTGGACAATCCGCTGATTCTGATTAACGAGAAGAAGGTCAGTTCTATGAAAGACCTGCTGCCTCTCTTAGAGCAGGTTGCAAAGATGGGCAAGCCTATGTTGATTATCGCAGAAGATGTTGAAGGCGAGGCTCTGGCAACGCTCGTCGTAAACAAACTGCGCGGCACACTCAACATCGCTGCCGTCAAAGCTCCCGGATTCGGCGACCGCCGCAAGGCTATGCTCGAAGACATTGCGATCCTGACGGGCGGCAAAGTTATCAGCGAAGACTTAGGGATCAAATTAGAGAACGTTAAGCTCGAAGATTTGGGACGCGCCAAGAAGGTGACGATTGATAAGGACAACACGACAATCGTCGAAGGCAACGGCAAGCAATCTGACATAGAAGGCCGCGTCAAAACTCTTCGCGCACAGATTGAAGAAAGCACTTCGGACTACGACCGCGAGAAGATGCAGGAGCGTCTTGCTAAACTCGTCGGCGGAGTCGCCGTCATCAAAGTCGGCGCAGCGACCGAGACAGAGATGAAAGAGAAGAAGGCTCGCGTCGAAGATGCAATGCACGCAACGCGCGCTGCCGTTGAAGAGGGCATCGTTCCGGGCGGCGGCGTGACACTCGTTCGCGCGGCGAAAGCTCTTGAGAAGTTCGACGTAACCAAAGACGGCGATGCTGATGAGCAGATCGGCGTCACAATCGTCAGGCGTGCTCTGGAAGAGCCTCTGCGCCAGATAGTTCAGAACGCTGGCAAGGAAGGCGCTGTCGTTGTCGAGCGCGTTCGCTCCGAGAAGGGCGAGAACGTAGGCTTCAATGCTCAGACAGAACAGTTTGAAGACCTCGTTAAAGCTGGCGTCATTGACCCCGCGAAAGTCACACGCACGGCGCTTCAGAACGCAGCGTCAATCGCAGGATTGATGCTCACTACAGAAGCTATGGTCTCGGAGCTTCCCGAAGACGACAGGACGCCCGCTATGCCTGGCGGTATGGGCGGTATGGGCGGCATGGGCGGCGGAATGGGAATGTAATTTCAGCCTGCACTTGAACATGAAAGCGGCTTCGTTTCATTGGAACGAAGCCGCTTTTGTTTTGTCAGTACCAACTGCGGTAGCGGGTGGGTGCTTTGTTGACTAATACCCACCCGCTACCGCAGTTGGTACTGACAAGTCCTGCTCTAAGCAAATCGCGCTTCAATCACGCCGTCATGCTTCACACCAAACTGCCGCGTCAATGCAGGATAAGTCGCCATCTCTGCTTCTGCGTCAGCGAGGCCAAGCTGTTCTTCAACTTCTCTGATGCTCTTCTCTTCGCCTTCAATCTCCGCGAAGAATCCGAACGGGAGTTCGTCAACGACAACTTCAGCATTAGCCAAACGCCACGTCGCGCGCCGCTTCTCGTAAACGAGGGCAGGCTTAAAGCCGAGCGCATCGAGAATGGCCGATATAGCTTCCGCGTCTTTCACTTCGGTCTCGTCTTCACGCTGACGTTTGATTGCAGATGAGGATTCGTAACGCTCCTTGTAGGTGAGAATCGCTCTCCTTCCTACGCGGCGGAGTCGCAAAACCTGCTTACTTAAATCAAGGCCGCCTCCCGAATACAACGTGTTCTCCTCAAACTCCTCGCCTTCCGAAGTTGCACCGCTCTCGCTCAAACGACGAACCAATTCCTCGCGCTGCTCACGCGTCAGACGATATTTCTTTTCGACTTCAATGCTCATAATCAGTTTTCAGTTTTCAGTTTTCAGAAGATTCAGCTTTTCAACTGAAAACTGACTACTGAAAACTGAAAACTGCTTCACGCCTGTTTTATCCACCGCATCACTTCAGGAATCGTCGCGCGCTTGCCGTACATCAGCATTCCGATTCTGTAAATTCTTGCGGCGAGCCACATAAGTAGAACAACGGTTGCGAACCCTATCGTGAGCGAGAGCGCAATCTGCCAGACGGGCGGCGTCTGTGTTACGATTCGCACGAGCATCGTTATGGGCGAGAAGAAGGGGAACATTGAGACCCAGAATGCGAGCGGCGAGTTGGGGCTGCGGATTACGGGGAAGGCAAAGTAGAAGCCTATGATTAACATGAACAGCACAGGCATTGCCACCTGCCCGCCTTCCTGCGTTGTAGTCACCATAGAGCCTACGAGCGCATAGACGGTCGCGTATATGAAATAGCCAAGGATAAAAAAGAGGAAGAAATAGAGGAAGAAGATTGGCGGGATGGGAGGCAGACTGATGTTCATGCCTCGCTCCGATAGCATCCCGACGCCGTAGAGAGCGAAAGCTACGAAAGCCAGCGCCCAGATCGCAAACTGCGTTAATGCTACGAGCGAGACTCCTATCAATTTTCCGAGCATCAACGGGAAAGAGCGAATCGAAGAGAACAACATCTCCGCAATTCGCGTCTCTTTCTCTTCGACGACTGCGCCGAGAATCACCTGACCGTACATGATAATCATTATGTAAACCAGAAAGCCCACGATGAAGACGAAGAAGAAGCCGCCGCCGGATTCCTGTCTGCCGCTCTCGGTGTTGATTGCGGACATGTTCACAGGCTTGTTGATCTTTTCTATGAGCGCGGGGTTTATCTTTTCATTCTCCATGCGCTGATCGCGCACTGCTCGACTGATGCGGTCCTTAATCTGATCTCTAGTGAATACGTCGCCGACGTTGCGCCCGTAGTATTTGACTTCGCCATCCTGCAAGATGTCGGGCGGAAGAATGATGTAGCCGTCCAGTTCATCCCTCTTTATTCTTTCGTTCAACTCGCGGCTGACATCATCGAGCGAGCGACCACCCGGTTGCACAGGTTCAACCTGAAAGCTCGTCTCTCTTGCTCGCTCTGTGTTTGCAGCCCGCGTCATCGCGTTCGAGTTGACTGCGCGA
This sequence comes from Acidobacteriota bacterium, assembly GCA_003222945.1. Lineage (GTDB taxonomy): Bacteria > Acidobacteriota > Blastocatellia > Pyrinomonadales > Pyrinomonadaceae > QHXM01. Next base: position 7,705 of record QHXM01000144.1, on the reverse strand, counting down.
GCGGCCTCGCTCTCGCCCGTCTCTTCGCCTTCATCATTTACTTTACTCAAGATTGAGTCGCGCACGCGCCCGTACATGCTAGAGCTTTCCGTCTGGTCAATTATCGCTATGCGCGTCGTGCCGACTTTGATTTGAGCTATGAGAGCGGGCACGACAGTGAAGAGAACGATTATGACCGGTCCGAGAATGATCATAACGAAAAACATCTTGGTGCGGACGCGTATGAGATATTCTCGCTTGATGACGGCCAGGAATTTTGTCATTGGCTCTCTTCCACCTTTGCTATAAAGATGTCGTTAAGGCTCGGCTCTACAAGCTCGAAGCGGTTTACGGTCGCGCCAGATGCAATGAGGCGCTTCAACAACTCCTGCGCGTCCGCGCCCTCTGTGAGCAGAGCTTCAATCTCGTCGCTGTTGCGCTCTACTTTTGCGACGAGGCTTCTGTCTTCGAGGACTCCATCGCTTCCGCCTTCGATTCTTAACGCGACCGCGTTGCGCCCGAAACTGTGTTTGACTTCGCGGAGGCTTCCGTCCAAAACCTTTTGCGACCTGTTAATCATGCAGATGTCGTCGCAGAGACGTTCTGCCATCTCCATCTGGTGCGTTGAAAAAATTATCGTCTTGCCTTTGGCTTTCAGTTCGAGCACGACATCGCGCAAAAGCTCCTGCGCAACAGGGTCAAGCCCTGACGAAGGCTCGTCCAGAATCATCAAATCAGGATTGTGAAGGACGGCTGCTATGAATTGAACCTTCTGCTGCATTCCTTTTGAAAGCTCGCTCGACTTCTTAAACTTCCATTCCATCAGTCCCATTCTATCGAGCCAGTAATTGATCGCGTCGTTGACACGCTCGCCCTTAAAGTTCTTCAACTCTGCGAAGAAGCGCAGTTGGTCCGCGACCTTCATCTTCTTGTAGAGTCCGCGCTCTTCCGGCAGATAGCCTATGCGGTCCTGTAGTTCCGGCGTCATCTGCTGGCCGAAGAGTTCTATAGCGCCTTCGTCCGGCGCAGTGATGTTGACGATCATTCGTATGGTCGTAGTCTTCCCTGCGCCGTTCGGACCGATAAGGCCGAAGATTCTGCCGGGACGAACTCTCAGGCTCAAGTTGTTCACGGCTGTGAACTCATCGTAGCGCTTCGTCACATTCGTGAGCTTCAATGTGCTTTCGTTTTCGTTCATAAAAATTTTGCCTCTGCCAGACGCAAAAGGATGTTGCGCGCATGGGTTGTGCGGCGCGCCTGTGTTCGTTCAGCGCTTATACGGATAACGGCTTGCGAAAGTTTATTCAGATTGTTCTCGCTTGTCACCATGTACATGATATTATCTGGCACGAGAGAGAGAAAGAGAGATTGAGTGCAGTCTCCCTGTTATTTCAATTTCAGGATAGCGATGTTCTCTGCCGTGTTCATAATCAAACGTTACAGCTTCGCGCTCTTACTCTGTCTGGCCTTGTCTCTTTCGACAACGCAGGGACAGCAAGGCTCAAGCACGGCTTCGGCGCAGGACCAGGAAGTTGTACGCATCAACACGGAGTTGGTGCAGACGGACGTGATGGTCTTTGACAAGGACGGCCACTTCATCGAAGGATTAAAGCCGGAGCAGTTTGAGTTGCGCATTGATGGAAAGCCTATGCCCATCTCTTTCTTCGAACGCGTGACAGCCGGGAGCATGAACGAAGATGCGCAGCTTGCTGCGGCTCGCGGACAGCCGCGCGCTGTCAATGCAAAAGATCAGCCTGCACCAAAACCTTTGGATCGCGGGCGCACGATTCTCTTCTTCATAGACGACCTGCATCTGGAAGCTGGCAATTTGCCGCGAACGCGCGACATGCTCATGCGCTTCATTGATCGTGAAGTCGGGCAGAACGATCAGGTGGCGATTATTTCTCCAAGCGGGCAGATAGGATTCCTGCAACAACTCACGGACAACAAAGAGGTCCTGCGCTCAGCCGTCGAGCGATTGAAGCCACGGCAGCGCAGAGTCGCGGACGCGGAGCGCCCGCCGATGCGAGAGTACGAGGCGCTCGGCATATCGCGCTACGAAAAGGACGTGACCGATTATTTTGTCGAAAAGATATTGGAAGATAATCCAATGATGGGCGTTGACACGGCGACTGAGATGGTCAGGAATCGGGCGCGAGGGATTCTACAACAGGCGGCCATCCCCACGGCGAACACTCTGAGTTCGCTTGCAAGCCTTATGCACACCGCTTCGCAGTGGCCCGGTCGCAAAGTTCTCTTCTTCATCTCGGACGGCTTTTTTATAGATGACCAGATAAAGGGCGAAACTTCCGATCTGCGTCGTATAGCGGACGCTGCTGCGCGCGCTGGCGTGGTCATCTATTCGATAGACTCTCGCGGACTCGTTGCCGGTTTGATTGATGCAAGCACGCAGGTGGCTTTTGATCCTTCGGGCAGGCTCTCACGCTTTGGCGCAGGCGAGTTGACTGCGTCGCAGGATGCGCTTAATGCGCTCGCAGTTGACACGGGCGGGCGCGCTCAATTCAACGCCAACACGCTAGATCAGATAATCCCAAAGGCACTTCAGGAAACGTCTGTCTATTACCTGCTGGCGTGGCGTCCCGAAGGCGAAGAGCAGCGCGGCGGCAAGTTTCGCCGCATCGAAGTGAAAGTAAAGGAGCGCTCCGATCTCACGGTGCGCGTTCGTCGCGGATTCTTTGATGTGGACGCGAAAGAGCCTGCAAAGCGTGGCTCAAACGAAGCGCAGCGCGGTACGGGCGTGAAAACAACAAGCGATGAACTGCACTCGGCGATCAAATCGCTCTACATGCAGAGCGCACTCCCTACACACCTTTCGCTAACCTACATGGACGCGCCCAACAGCGGCATAATGCTGACTGTTTCGATGCAGCTTGATAGCGAATTCATAGGCTTCGATAAAGCAGCGGATGGCGAGAAGGGCGCAGTTGATATTTTGGGAGTCGTGCTGAACGATCAGGGCAAAGCGGCAGCGAGTTTCTCTGGACGCCTGAATATCACTTCCACCTCTACAGCCGCCCCGGAATCTAAACGCGCTGACGTTCAATACAACTATCAGGCGAAACTTGCGCCCGGTCTGTATCAGGCGCGTGTAGCTGCACGCGATGGTAAGAGCGGGCGGATGGGGAGCGCCACGGAGTGGATAGAGATTCCTGACCTGACCTCGCACAAGCTCTATTTAAGCAGCCTGATCCTCTCGGAAGTGACTAAAGAATCGCCTACGGCTGTGACCGATCCGGCAGCAGTCGCCAAATCGCGCCTGAGCGTGGACCGCCATTTTAATAGAGCTTCATACCTGCGCTTTCTAACCTTCATCTATAATGCCTCGCGCGGCGCAAACGGTAATGAAGCTCCAGACGCAGCCATTCAAGTACAGATACTGCGCGATGACCAGCCGGTGCTGACCACACCGCTTCGCAAAATCGAGTATGACAATTCAACAGACCTTGCGCGCCTTCCTTACGCAGCCGAGATACCGCTTGACGGAATGCTTCCCGGTCGCTACGTTTTGCAAGTGTCCGTCATAGACCGCATCAGTAAAACCAGCGTCTCGCAACACATCAGTTTTGAGATTGAGTAAGGCTGGATAAGGATAGAATGCATCCGGCAATCAACAGCAACGAGCAGGCTCAATCTGTAATGGCCTGCTATGAAGAAGAGTGCGCGTTTTTTGGTTAGCCATAGCCGTAGGGCTTCTCATAAACGTCGTAGTACTCTTCGTTGCGCGCAACGGTAGAAGAGTTTTCGAGGGCTGATTCCATTCGCCTGAAGAATCAGAATAGAGCGTTGAAAGTCGAGTTCGATTTCGCGGCTTGACAGTGTTCTAATTCTTTCAATACATTGCTTCTTGATGGTGAAGTGGTTTACATCTTTTATACTGACCATAGTGCTTGCAGGCAGCGCGTTGTCGGGCGTCCCCTTGCATTCGAGCGAGAAGCATTGTCCCATGATGGGCACGGATGATTGCTGTGAGACGGCACAATCACAAACGACTTCACCTAAAGTTTATGCAGCACGTCTCTGCTGTTCCCTTAACTGTAGCGTGCCCGGCACAACCGGACCGACAAGCGCAATCCCTAAACCGCCAACGATCAACCTTCTTGCGCTCCATAGCGCCATTATTCCTGCCGCGTATGTAAATCTCATGCAGGGGCTGGCTATTAGCTCATCGCCGGAGCGCAACCAACACTCACCGCCTATCTACATTCAACATCTAGCACTCCTGATCTAAAGAAGACGGTAGCCGAAGTGTGCCTACTTAGGCACTGAGGTCCAAGTGTGTCTTGTCTTAGCTGTGTTCTCTAGCTGAGAGAGGCTCGCTTCATCGAACATGAATAATCTTCTTTTTGAATTGGGAGAATGAGAGATGAAAAGAAATATCATCCTGGCATGGCTTTGCTTGGTCTTGCTAATGGGAAGTGCGACAAGCTCCCTTGCCCAGGTTAAGCAAGTGCAAATGCACATAGCTGGCTATCTATGCGGCAATTGAATCTACAACATTCAGAAGGCCGTGAGCCGTCTGGACTTCGCACCGAAGCTGAAAGAGATTCAGCTTACAGACATAAAGAAGGGACTTGGCGTGTTTACGCCGAAGCCTGACAAGATCGTTTCATTCGAGGCTCTGAAAGCAACGCTCAAGAAGGCTGGCTACACGCTCGACACGGCGGACATAACTCTGGTCGGAACGCTTGAGCATGAAGGGAAAGATTGGGCGCTGATCGTTGATCCTACAAATCAACGCTTCATGCTCGAAGGCGCAGCCTTGGCTAAAGTGTTGGCCGATGCCAGGCCCGGCGAGCGCTTAGAGATCACCGGCGGTTGGAAAACTGTCGGCGCAGGAACATCTGCGTATGAAGCCGTCTCCGTTCGTGAAAAGAAGAAGGCGGAGGGAGCATCAAAAGTAGCGGCTCTTGGCTTTCAAGATTCTGGACAAGCCTCCAGCGAGTTCTCGCACGCGCGCTCTGCGCCTCCCTTCTTTTCAACATGGAGCAGCGCAGCAGCAGCAAAGCCGCTCGCGCCTATTCGCACGACTTCACCGGGCTTGACTGTTTACAAAGGAGGCGCAGTAACACCGCGCCTCTACTTTATCAAACAGCATCTGGGCAACCTCAACGTGAACCGCCAGCTTTTAGACGTGAGCATTTCCTACACGCCAGGCCCGCACCTGCAACTGGAGACGGAAGTGCCAGTTTCGCGGATCGCATTTGATAACAGCGTGACTTCCGGCTCAGGCTTGGGCTTGGGCAACATAATGGTTTGGAGCAAGTACAGGTTCTATAGAACCGTTAAGACTTATGGTGATCGCCAAGCTGCCGTGCGTTTCGGGTTGGAATTGCCGACAGGCAAAAAGAGTGCGCCTGGCGCGAAAGCCGTCAACGCGCCCGCTTTCGTCCGCCAACAACTCACCCCCATTAACGGCGGTTGGTCGCCTCACTTTGATGTCGCATTCTCGCAGGCCGGAGGCCGCTTCATCAAAGGCTTCAATGTTGAGGGCATCCTGCGCTCAGAGCGCGACGGCTTTCGCGTGGGCAATGAGGTGCGCGTGAATACAGATTTTGAATATGTGCTGCTGCCGCGCAACTATCAAGCGCCGGGCAAAGAACTGTTTTTAATCCTTGAGAGCAACTTCGTAGAGCGCGGGCGTGGCCGCTTGAATGGCTCGGTGGTTGATGGAAGTAAATCAACCGAATACTATCTAGCGCCCGGACTTCAATACACCGCGCGCCCAAAGTTCGTCGTAGAGGGAAGCGTGCAACTTCCTGTTATTCGTAACACCGGACCTCTCGTGCTACGCACAGACATAAATCTCTTGCTGGGCGTGAAGTATCTGTTCTGAGGTAAAGGCATGACGAGAGCAATCGTTTTCATTTTGTTGCTAATCGGGCTGCCTGTTATGGCTTTAGGCCAAAGCAGTAATGCTCCTGCCTTGTCACTTAAAGACGTGCGAGGCCGCACTGTTCGGCTCAATGAGTACAAAGGCAAAGTGGTGCTCATCAATTTCTGGGCTACATGGTGTCCTCCTTGTCGTGCGGAGATGCCTGATCTAATCAGGATACAGCGGGAATACCAGAGCAAAGGATTGCAAGTAATCGGCGTCACCTATCCGCCGGAGACAATCAATGAAGTGCGACGATTCATACGAAAGCTCAGGGTCAATTATCCGATTGCTCTGGGCACGAAAGAGACAAAAGCTCTCTTCGATCAAACGGACACGCTGCCTCTAACGATTGTGATTGACCGTGCAGGCAAAGTGCGTGAGCGCATCGAGGGCATTCTTTTACCTGAAGAGTTCGAGCAGAAGGTAAAGCCTCTGCTACAATAAGCTCCGGTCAGATGGAGCGGAATCAAAAGTCTCTGACCGGGTAATCATCAACTATTCAAATTAGAGGAGAATCAGGTCATGTTGAAAAATAGAGTTGCTGTCCTTCTGGGACTAATCTTTTTACTATCACTCACGGCTACCAGCGCATCAGCCGCAACAAGGACTGCTACGATTCATATAGAAGGGATGCACTGCAAGATGTGTTCTGCCTCAGTCACCAAAGCTTTGAAGGCCACTGACGGAGTTGAGAAGGTAGAGGTTAGTTTTGAGAAGGGTGTAGCTGTCGTCCAGTACGACGATCAGAAAGTGACTGAGACTAAGCTTCGTGAAGTTATTAACGGAACAGGCTTCAAAGTTGTCGAAGAAAAAACAGCCTCAAATACTGTAGCAAATTGAGATTGCATATAGCCGGGAGCGCAGACGAGCGCGAACAAAACTTCAGTGTGTAAGCCAAGCTTGCAGGCTCGTGATGCCTAAGTTCCCAGCATACTGTTCTTATTATCGCCTGATAGAAAGATGGACGATTGAAAGGCTCCTCGCTTGGCCTCGTAATCGTCCATCAAATGTCAGAGCGTTAAGCTCTATGAGATTAGTCTAACTCTTGTTCGGTGTATCCTTCGGTGAACGCTTGCGCTCGCTCGTTCGTGTGCCGACCGCCTGTTCGTACTGGCTGCTGTCAGGACCGTATTGTGCTTCGGTGGCTGAGAGCATACGTGTGTTCTTCACTCGCAGATTTTTCTCATCTGCATCAATATCGTTTTGCAACTGATCCAGACCGGAAAGCCTCTCGTTGTAGAGGTCTATTTCGCGCTTAAATCATTTACCTCTTGCTCGTAGTCGTCCAGTTTCATGTTAGTGCCGAAATCCGGCGCTGGTGTGATTGACTTCAGTCCAGCCAATCGTCTGCGTGCGGTTTCCAGAACCGCCGGTTTTCTTTTTGCTCGTGCCATAAATTTTCATCTCCTGAAAGTGAAGTTAAAGGTTAGTTAACAGGAACGCGAGGCCAGCGCGGGAAAGTATATTCATTCTTTCAGGAATAGCAAGAAAAATTTTATGGGAAGTTAAAAATTACGCGACTAGCTAGAAAGGCTGGTTGTTAATTGACCAATTAAGGTCTTTTGACTAATCATAGCGTGGTCGAATTATTGAACCCTGTAGATAAAGAAAGAACGCGCTAAAGAGATTGTGCGCTCTTGAATAATTGCTGAAAAATAGTTCTTCTCAGCAATTATATCATAGCAGTATGATGGCGCTCTGAAGTGATGTGAGTAGCGGTAAAAGTCGGCTCTCGGCTTGATTAGACCGATACTTGCGGTCTAATAATAGTTCGCTCTCCGCAAATGCTTAAAACTGAACGAGATAACTTTTTACCCTTGAAATACGTAC
>QHXM01000143.1 GCA_003222945.1 Acidobacteriota bacterium | reverse complement strand
TACAGAAGCAAGTCGAGCGTCCGCCTCCGCTATGCGCGTCTTTATCTCTATGAGCTTTCCGAGCGCGTCGCGCGTCTGTGCGTCTATCTGGTTGCGCGCGATGAAAAGCTCAAGGTCCGAGCGCGTGAAGTTCACTAGCGCGTATGAGTCCATGAGCGCGCGGCGTTCCGTGACGGGAAACTCTACGCTTGCGTGCGGTTCGAGCGGAATGCGGAAGCGATAAAAGTGAGCGCTCTTGCCGTCGGGCTTGCGCGTCTTGTCTGTCAACTCCCAGTCCTGTCGTATGGGATGCTCTATGAAGACTGTGCGCGCTCTGTCTGTCTGGTTCGTGACCTTGTAAACCTTCTCGGTCGTTTGATAGTAGTGGGCCTGAAAGACTCCATCAACGACGCGCACCAGAAACGTCGGCGCACGCTCCTCTTTATTTATTCTGTATTCTGCTTTTCCTTCTGGCTTCTGTTTTTTCTCTGTGGCACTATTCGTATTTCAGGTCGGGTCTATTTTTGTGAGAATAAAGCTCATCATTACAATAATTCTTTCTCTCTGCACATTGGTCTTTACAGGGTGTGAGCGTATAGGGCTTTCGACGCAAGGCGACGGCGCAACGTCAAACAACTCATCCGAAAAATCCAGAGCCTACGAGCAGGCAGTCGTCCTCGCAGAGCTTGAAGATCGCGCAATCACGGAGAGTAGTGGGATAGTCGCCTCGCGCCGCAATCCGGGAATATTCTGGACGCATAATGATTCGGGCGATGCTCCCCTACTTTACGCTTTCGACCGCAAAGGAAAGAGTATGGGCCGCTGGCGCGTCTCCGGCGCAGAGGCTTTCGATTGGGAAGATATAGCCGCAGGGCCTGGGCCGCAACCGGGCACTTCCTACATCTACATAGGCGACATAGGAGACAACTACTCGCGTCGAAACGAGATCACAGTTTATCGCGTCGCCGAGCCTGTCATTACTACTGACGACAGTTCATCAAAGGCAGGCAAGCAACGCACGACTGAACAGTCTGAAGCGATTCATCTGAAGTATCCAGATGGACCGCACGACGCGGAGACTTTGATGGTCCATCCCGCGACGGGCGATCTCTACATCATCACAAAAGAGTTCAAGAGCGCCGCAGGCGTTTACAAACTCAAAGCTCCATTCAACACCGCAACTGCCAACACGCTCATTCGCATCGGTGAGATAAGCGTCCCCAATCTTGTCGGTGGATTGATAACCGGAGGCGACATATCACCTGATGGGCGTAGGGTTGTGCTGTGCGATTACCTGAGCGGCTATGAGATTAACCTGCCCGATGAAGCCAAAGACGATTTCGACAAAATCTGGAAACAGCCAATGATGAAGATAGAGCTTGGCCCGCGCAAACAGGGCGAAGGCATCTGCTACAGCCTAGATGGAAATGCAATTCTGGCAACGAGCGAGAAGCGACCAACTCCATTGATTGAAGTTAAGAGAAAAATGTAGGGCAGGGCGCGAGAGTAAGGCGGAAGGATGAAGGATGAAGTAAAAGCGTGAACGTTGATTCCTTCTTTCTTTTCCTTCCGCCTTGCTCTTCTACGCTTTCTCCAATCCTGCGTATTTTTCAATCAACTTCTTCTGACCATAACCGGGAAAGCTTACAGTCAACTTCGCAGAATCGCCTGTGCCTTCGCGCCTGAGCACAAGGCCGCGACCGTATTTCGGATGACGAACGTGAGAGCCTGGAGCGAAGTCGCCGCTTGCTGAAGATGAAGAGTTGCGTGTGCTTGATGCAGGACGACGTTTGATGGTCGGTTCAGGTTTGTAATCGGAACTGTCGAGTTGCTGGCCGCGCTTACGGAAAAACTCTGCTATTGAGTCAACGCTGTCGTAAGTCTTGCCCGCGAACTTAGTGCGCTCGCGCGCATCATTGCGAAGTGCGTTTGCTGCGTGCTTGTTCTCAAGCGTTGATGAGGAACGCGCAAACGAGAGCCAGGAGTTTCCGCGCGAAAGGTCTTCCATTAAATCCAAAGGCATCTCGTTTAGGAATTGCGAAGGCTCTGATCCCATCTCTTCGCCATAGACGCGCCGCTTCATTGCGTGCGTGACGTACAGATACTTTTCGGCGCGCGTGATTGCGACGTAGCAGAGGCGGCGTTCCTCTTCCAATTCCGCAGGGTCTGTAGCAGAGCGCGCATGTGGAAACAGACCATCTTCAAGCCCTACGATGAAGACTAGCGGAAACTCAAGCCCTTTGGCCGCGTGCATCGTCATCAACGTGACGGGCGCATCGCGCTTGTACTGATCCTGGTCCGAGACGAGCGCTGCGTGGTCAATAAAATCGCGCAAGCCCTCGCCTTCCTGCTTGTCGTAATCAACAGCCGCGTTCACAAGTTCCTGTAAGTTTTCAAGCCGCGCCTCTGCTTCATCAGAGTTCTCAGACTTGAGTGCGTTCGAGTAGCCCGTGTCAAGAATCGCAGCCTTGACGACATCAGAAACGGGAGATTCAGAAGAGGCGGCATTGTTGGCGGCAGTCACAAGAGCGATGATTATCTGCTGGAAATTTTTGAGCGCGGAGATTGCGCGTGGACTAAGACCCTTGCCTTGTTCAATCAATATACTGATCGTCTCCCAGTGCGAGACGCCGTAATCTTTCGCCCGACGCTCGATCTCGTCCAGAGTCTGTTTGCCAAGCCCGCGTGCGGGGCTGTTGATAACGCGCATGAGCGCGATTGAGTCGTGCGGGTTGAGCGCGAGTTTCAGGTACGAGATGATGTCGCGCACCTCCATGCGCTCGTAGAATGAGAAGCCGCCGACGATGTTGTAAGGGATAGCGGCGCGACGAAGCGACTCTTCAAAGACGCGCGACTGCGCGTTGGTGCGATAGAGAACTGCTGCGCGAATGTTGGTTTCGGCCCGCCGGTGCTCTTCAATTTTCAAGGCGACGAAACGGGCTTCGGCTTCAGCGTCGTATGCTTGATAGTAGCGTATGCGCTCTCCCGTCGGGTTTGAAGTCCAGAGCGTTTTGTCCTTGCGCTCAACGTTATGTTTGATGACTGCGCCTGCCGCGTCCAGAATGTTCTGTGTCGAGCGATAGTTCTGTTCAAGACGAACGACCTTAGCACTCGGGTAGTGCTGCTCGAAGTTCAGTATGTTAGAGATGTCCGCGCCGCGCCAGCGATAAATGCTCTGGCTCTCGTCGCCGACGACACAGATGTTCTGTTGCTTTTCGGTGAGAAAGCGAATCAGCGCGAACTGTAGCATGTTCGTGTCCTGATATTCGTCAACCAGAATATAACGGAAGCGCTCGTTGTAATATCCACGCACTTCTGGGACGCGCCGCAGGAGTTGGACAGTTTTGATTAAGAGGTCATCGAAATCGAGCGCGTTGTTGTTGACTAATCGCTCTTCGTAGAGCTTGAAGACGCGCGCGATGGCCGCGCGCTTCTCATCGTTGTATTCGACGCGCGCTTTGTAAGATTCCGCGTCGTCGCCGTGACGATTCTTAGCTCCTGAGATTGCGCCTTGAGTCGCGCGCGGCGCTAACTGCTTATCGTCGTATCCCAAATCCTTTATGCAGGCTTTGATGAGCCGGGTGGAATCGTCCTGATCGTAAATCGTAAAGGATCGTGTATAGCCAGCGCCGAGAGCTTCAATGTTCTGGCGTAGTATGCGAACGCATAGACTATGAAAGGTTGAGATGAGCGGCGCGCTCGACAAATTTGAATCGCTCAGTAGTCGTCTGACACGCTCGCGCATCTCTTCCGCAGCTTTGTTTGTGAAAGTGACGGCGAGGATGTTGTGCGGCGCTACGCTGCGCTCGGCAATCAGGTAAGCGATGCGTACAGTGATGACGCGCGTCTTGCCTGAGCCGGCGCCTGCAAGGATTAGCAACGGCCCTTCCGTCGCAGTGACCGCTTCGCGCTGTTGTTGATTGAGTGATGAAAGAAAATCCATCGTTAAAAGTAGAATCCAGAATTCAGAAGAAAAACCCTTGCTTCTGGCTTCTTCATTTTATCAATTTTTGAATCGCCTTGAACTGTTCGTGCTTTGCGTCACGCATCAATTCAAAGAGCGCCATTTCGATTGACGAAGGAACTGCGCCGCTCTGCTGCATCTTGGCAAATGCGATCTGTTTGTTCTGCTCGGAGCGGGCCGTGATGCAATCCGTCAGTAGATGCACGCGGTAGCCCCGCTCAAGAAGGTCATGTGTGGTTTGATTGACGCAGATGTGAGCCTCTATGCCGCAGATGAGAACGTGCTCGGCGCGGTTGCGCTCAAGCTCAGCTTCAAACGCTTGTGCGCCGCAGGAACTGAAGGCAGTCTTCTCTATAAAGTTGAAGCGGTCGGGCAGCACAGTTTTTATTTCACTGGCGGTGTGGCCTAATCCTTTCGGATATTGCTCCGTGACGATCACTGGAACGTTAAGGAGTTGCGCCGCGTGAGCAACGAGAGCTATGCGCGCAGCCGTCTCCGCGAAGTCTGAGATAACGGAGCGAAAGCCCTCCTGCATGTCTATGATGGCGAGCGTCGTATGCGCGCCGTCGAGTACGTTTTTGTGTCGCATGATGAACCCGAAAAGTATTTAAGCACACGAAGTGTCCGGCGTAAAACCCTAAGAACAGCCAGACGATTGCGGAATGCGGATTTGGGATTGCGGATTTAAGAACAGAAAGCAGAAGGCAGAGAGAAAACAGCTTTATGTGCTGCATTCTGCCTTCTGCTTTCTGCTTTTATAAATCCGCGCCGGAAATAATTGTCGGTTTTTGCTGACGAGTGTGTAAGGGCCTATTCTGGTTTCAGGTTGTGACATACTTGGATAAAGGGCGCGCGTCTTCGCTCTCCAGCCGAGAATAATAGAGAGGCCGGACGCTGCCGATCCAAGCAGAAAGCGGTTATTATCTGCACGGTTTTATTGAATGGAGTGAGGTGTCCAAAGAATCGAACTGAGCTTAGCTTGTGGGCGTATAGCTTACCTTGCTTAATATCCATTCGGGGAGAGGTCTTAAAATGTATTGTCCAAGTTGCGGGTCGGAAGAGAGACAGTTGAGCCAGTTCTGCCGTCTGTGCGGAACGGATTTAAGAGCGGTGCGCGCAAGCGTGGAGCGCCCCGATGTTGTGACAAGCTCAGCCGCAACGGCGCGCACAGAGATAGGTCGCGCATTCGCAGACAAAATCAGAGAGCTTGAGTCCGGTGATGAACTCAAACGTGTCGCGGAAGATGTACTGCCGCAGGTTGAAAAATTTCTGGAATCGCCCGAAGAGAAGCGCCTGCGCCGGATGCGAACGGGCGTGATTACTGCGGCGGCAGGCTTGGGCGCGTGCATCATGTTTCTGCTCGTAGCGCTCGCCACAGGACAGGAAGAGTTGATCTTTGCGGTCGGCGCTGGCCTTGTCACCTTCTGCATAGGACTCGGATTGATAATCAACGGAAAACTTCTTACGGTGCAGAAAAGGGAAGAGCAGGACCATTCGCAGGAATCCGTGATGAAAGAGATTCTAGGCGACTTCTCCGGCGCAACATCTACTCAAAGAAAACTACAGATTCAAGCTAACCCGCCGCTATCCGTCGTAGAGAACACAACGCACAAGCTTCCGAAAGAAGCTCTCAACGCTCGCCGTTCGATTGAGGATGAAAGTTAAGCATTAGAAAACCGGAATTAAGCCACAGAGACACTGAGACCGGAGAGAAAGCTGGAAAAGATTTCAGATGGCAGATTTGAGATTTCAAATTCTTCTCTGTGTCTCAGTGTCTCTGTGGCTTAATCGTTCTCGTCACTTCACGCCCGGATATTTCAAGACGTAGTCAATGACGCGCTGGCACGGCTGTAGTTCAAGCGCGACGTTTGCGGCTTCCGCTTCGTGCCGGAGTTTGGCGCGAGCATCTGCGTCCCATGCGAGCGGCGGCAGCGTGCGATCTGGCGAAGGGTCTTCGGCTGCGGGGCGAGCAATTACGAGGTAGCGACCGGGCGCGAGGTTTTTGATTGTGAATTGGCCGTTGCCATCGGGCTTTACCTCAGCGTAGCGCAGCACATCCTCGGCTCTCTCTTTCTCCGCCGGGACGAGAAAGATTTTCAGGTTCGCAGGAATCTGAGCGGCTTCTGCTCCCTCTTTCGTAGTCCCCTCTATGCGCCCGCGAACAGTTGCTCCGTCCTGAGAGATTGAAAGGCTCGCGCCCGTAAAGTTTTCACCCGCTTTGAGAGCGATGACGGAAGGCGCAGCCGCAGTCGCACTCTTTGAAGGCGCAGTTGATGTGCTGCGAGTCGTGGGAGCGCTGCGTAAAAGGATAGAGCGAATGTACCAGCGGTCTGCGGGCAGTCGCGCCGTCAGGCGATAAGCTCCGGTGTTCAGGTTGCGAATCGTAAACTCGCCCTGCTCGGTCAGGATGCTTCCGCCGCCTTGAGAGAAAGGCAAAGAGGACGGCGCTTCTGTCTGACTCTTCTCGCTTGTGCGAGCGCTGATTAAGGTTTCGATCAAGGTTGCGGGGCGCGGGTCTGCGCATCCTTCTTTCCTAGGAGCGGGTTCAAGAGTTGCGCGACCCGCGATTGAGCCAAGCGGAGTGAGTATGAGTTCAACTCCGGTCACGTCCATGCCTTTGACAGTTATGCGGCGCGGAGTTGATACGGCGCTGCTGGCTGAGGCGCTTATCTGCTGTGCAGTCAGATCATACGTGCCGTCGCCTACGCCCTGTATGGCGAAAGTGGATTTCGCTCCCGGCATTATGAAACTGTTTGATTCGATTGCGCCGCTTGATGCGTGTTTGAGCGTGAGATTGATGGCATAGTTTAAGCCTTGCTCAGATGCAGGGCTGTTGATTGTGCCGCTGATGGCGTGGCCGTGATCGCCTCGATAGCGTATGTCTATGTTGGTTGCTTCGTCGCCAGCGTGAACAGGAACTTCCGCAGCCGTATCGCGCGTTGACGAAGGATAGTAGGTCGGCGCATCCGTTTCGTATCCGCTCACACCCATAGAAAAGCCCAGGCTTCCGCCCGCGCTCACAATGTATGTGCCGGGCGAGAGACCGTAGATGCGATAGATGCCCCTGTCATCCGTCATACGAAATAGATAATAGGTTGAGAGGGAGGAAATGGGGCGACCGCTATCGTCGCGCACGCGAATGGCGCGCACCATGACGGCTACGACAGGTTCATTATTAGAGTCGCGCACTGTGCCTGTTATCACGCCGCCTTTCACAAGCCTGATATTTACGTTATCGCCCGGCCTATAGAATCCGGTCTCGCCTGTGGTTGTTCTTGCGGCTGGAGGACTGACGTATCCAGACACATACGCCACCACGTTGTACAGGCCGGGCGCAAGACCCGAAGTGCTAAAATTGCCCTCGTCATCAGTGCTTATAGTCGTATCCGCGCCGGGTGATGATGCATACGCTTTGATTACATGAACCGCCGCGCCCGCCATCGGTCGCCCGTCATCGCTTGTCACGCGGCCTGTGATAGCGCCCTCATCAGGTGTCGGTGCGCTAGCGCCAACTGTAGGCGTCATAGTTTCCTGTGCTAAGCCAACGCTCGCCGTGAAGATGAGCAGGAAGAGGAAAGAAACGATGAACGCTGAACGCTGAACTATGAACTCTAAAGCTTTTGTCTTTACTTCATCGTTCATCATTCTGCATTCATCGTTTGCTATCGGTCTATTCATTTCTTCTTACCTCCGGCAGCTTGGCGTTTGGGTCGAAGGTCAGTGTGACTTCCGCTTCGACTCCGTTTGAGACGGATACTTTTTCTCTGACGGGCGCGAATCTGTGCTCCGGCGGCTTGCCCGGAGTAATCGTGCCTGCGTAGGCCGATACGATCACCTCATACTCGCCTGCGGGCAGACCTTCAATTAGAAAATGCCCGCGCTGGTCAACCGGAACAGATTGAAATGGCATTCTTGTACCGTCGCTGACTAGCGAGCGAGCATTCACGGACATGTGTATGCCGTCAGGCCATACATCGCCCAATACTTTTACAAGGCCGCGAATGCTGCCGTTTCCATATTGAATGACAACACGAACGTCCGTCACCTGCGCGCCCTGCGCAACTTCAATCTCCTGTTGCTGCATCCCGTTCTGCTCGACGCGCGCGACAAAGAAGCCCTGCGGCTGTGGGAAACCTGAGAGATGAAAGCTGACCTTGCCCGGGCGAAGCCCGTTGATAGTAAAGCTTCCGTCAGGGGCAAGCTTCACTCTGCTCGAATTTGGTGGGGAGACTCCGCCCTGCTGTGGGCGCGTGGCAGCGTAAAGTATTAATTGAGAAATTTGCGCGAGCACATTGCGGTCATTCGTTCCTTCTATGACTGCAACGCCGCTGATGCTTGAGCCGCGATGCAGCTTCAACTCAAGACCTGATATGTCTCCGTCGGCTATCTGAAACTGCACGGCATCGCTGTAGCTGTCGCTAGTGCCATTGCTCCAGGCGAAGGCTGCGTAGCGACCGGGCAGAAGTCCGTCAAGACGAAATTTTCCTTTAGCGTCCGATGCAGACCCCACACCGTAACCGCCCATTCGATTCTCCTGCATGACAGTGCCATAGCCTATGCGTATGTTCGCAACTGGCTGGCCGCTGTCGTCAATGATGTGGCCTGTTGCAGTGAAAGACTTAGCCTTGCGCCCCAAAGTGATGTCAATGTGCGTCGCCTCGCTTCCTTCCAAGACATCTACGGCGGTGGCCCTTGATTCATCCGTCACGTCTGGATAAAAGGTGCGCGTGTAGTAGCCTTGCCCGCCGAACCCAACTCTGACCGAGCCATCTACGCCTGCATCACCCGCGCTCACAGTGTATCTGCCCGGAGATATGCCGTAGATTCTATAGACGCCCCTGTCATCCGTCTGGTACATGAAGGGGTTTGTGTAGGAGGCCATGCCTGCGCCTTGACTGTCCGTTCGATGAAGTTGAATGTGCAGGTCTATAACGGGGTTTGCATCGGCGTCTGTGACGCGACCTGTGATTACGCCGCCGCGCACGAGCGAAAAATCCATCTTATCTATTGTCTCACCTTCGGCGACCGTCACGGGCTTTCCCAACTCTCCGAAAGGCGTGTCGTTCGGTCCGACCATTTCGGGCGCGGCGACGGACAGAGTGAAGCGCCCCGCCGGAACGCCCGTCAGTCTGTAGTTACCTTGGCCGTCAGTTGTGCCGCGCGCAATCGCAGTTCGGTTGAGACTAATCTCTGCCGGATAGAGGACTACTGTAACGTTCGCCATGCCCTTATCGCCCGAAGTGATGCGGCCTGTGATTACGCTCGTCGCCTGCTTCTGTACAGTCTGTGCCGTAAGCGCGATTGGACCGAAGAGAACTACTACCCACAACAAGGCTATGAAAGTTATGCGGCGTTTGAAAGAAAGCATGAGGGAAACTCCTTTTGTTAGAGCTATAGGTCGAAGCGCAGACAATCTATGACACGCGAGATATTAACACTGGTTTCATTTTTATAAGAGGGACAAAAGGTAAGCCAGCGCAAGAACTCTGAGAGTTAATGCGCTATGACCTTTTCTCTTAACTTCTGAACGATGAATAAGAGAACGGCGCTCACAAGACTTATCAAAGCGACCGCTCCCCAGTAACGCGAGTCAAGATACTCTATCTCGTAAAACTTCTTCAACTGGTTAAGAGGCATGAAATCCAAGGGTACGGCTGCTAAAAGAATGTAGCCCGCGAGCATCCCGACGCCGTACCAGATGTAGAGCCTGACGCTCGTTCTTCCTCTGTGCAGCGCAACGGCGAAGAAGTTTGCAACCGAAGTAATAATCATGACGCTCAGCATCACCATCTGTAGGTCCGCCTGGTTAATCTCGTAGAACATAGGCGTGATGTGCTCTCCCGCATGACCCGCAGCGGCGATAAAGAGCGACGAGATGATGACGAACGAGAAGAGGTCCTTCATAAAATGCTTCGTTCGACTTACATCAGCGTTGTGAAGCGCGATGACGAAGGACGGCAGGGCGATGGCGAAGATGTTGATTAAAGAGACGCGGCGGGGCGTTAATGGAAAATTGAAGAGAAAGAAGATGGTGAGCAGGCCCAAGTATATGACAAGAAAATTTTTCGTGAGAAAGAGCTTTGCGACCGCATTGACGGTGTTAATGATCTTGTTGCCCTCGTCGAAGATGCTTGGAAGAAGCGAGAACCTGTTTTTAAGAAGCACAATGTCGGCGACCTCTTTCGTTATCTTGCTTCCTTCCTCCATAGCAATGCCCAGGTCCGCAGCCTTGATGGCCGGAAGGTCATTGACGCCATCGCCAATCATCGCCGTGTAAATCTTCTCTTTCTTCAGAGCCTCTATGATTCTAAGTTTATGATCGGGGCGAAGGCGCGCGAAGATTAGTTTGTCTAAAATCACACGCGTGAAATCCGCGTCCACGGTTGCGTCCAATTCCTGACCTGTGATTAGCTTGTCGTCCGGTATCTCCCAGCCGATTTCTCTTGCAACGGCCTGCACAGCTTCGGGCGCATCGCCTGAGAGAATCTTAAAGTTTATGTCGTGCGACTGGAAGAGCCGTATCGCATCCATCACGTCGCTTCGAACCTGGTCCGTTATTGAGACGATGCAGATTGGCTCGATTCTGATCCCTGTTGGATTATCTCTAATCTCATCAAGCGAAACTCCGTCTGAGACTTTTCCGAACAACACGTTTCTGTAAACGCTCAGCCGGTTTTCTTCAAACAACCTTTCTGCCTTTTCTCGAAAGTCAGTGACAACTGCGGGCAACAAGATGTCGAACGCGCCTAAGATGAAGATTGACTCACGCCCTGCCACCGCAGCGCTGATCAAACTCATCTTCTTCTCAGAACTGAAAGGAATTTCGCCGAGAAGCTTAGCCTCGTCAACCGCAAGAAACAGGTCCAGAGTCCTGAGCGTCGCGTTTTTATCAGAAGAGAGTTTTGCGTAAGTGCCGAGCAAGCGTTCGGCCTCTTCGCGGTTGTAACGCTCGTCAATCGACGTGATGCGGTTGACCGAAAGCTGATTCTTAGTGAGCGTGCCGGTCTTGTCCATGCAGACAATCTGCACGTTTGAGAAAGATTCTATCGCGTTCAGCTTCTGAATGATCGCGCCGATGCGACTGATGCGATAGACGCCGAGCGCAAACGTTATGGAAGCCATCAGCACCAGCCCCTGCGGTAGAAGCGAGATGACGAGTGTTGAGAGGCGGCGAATAAAATCCATGTTGTTGAAGCTGGACTGCGGGTCAAAGATGATCTCAAGCAGAACCAGAAGGATGGACGCTATCATCATCCACTCAACGATGCGGTCTATCTTTCTTTGAAGCGGCGTGACCGTGTGCTTGAGCTTCTTTGCCAGACTCGTAACTTCAGCGGCATGGCAGGCGTCGCCGACTTTCTCTGCGGTGTAAAGCCCGTTGCCTGAAACACAGAAGCTGCCAGAGAGCACTTCATCATCTTGATTCTTGAAAATCGGAACTGACTCGCCCGTCAGAAGCGACTCGTCTATCTCAAGATGGTTTGAATGCGTGACCCGTCCATCAACAACAACCTGATCGCCGCGTTCCAGTTGAATAAGGTCGTCAACAACAATCTCGCTCTGGTCAATCGAAATCTTTTCGCTGTCGCGTATAACAGTCACGACTCTTGCGAGCAGAAGATTCACTTTATCAAGCGCCCTCTTAGCTTTTATCTCCTGCCAGACGGCCAGGATCGTGTTGAGGAAGGCGATGGTGAAGACGCCTACGGAATCAAGGACGAGGCGGTCGTCTCTGGTCTTTAGATAGAAGAAGAGTAGAAAGAGAATTATCCCAAGAACGATGAAGTTGAAAACGGAGAAAATGTTGTCGAAGAGGATTTCTCTGGTCCGCTTCGTGCGAGTCTTCGAGGTAACGTTGCGCAAGCCTTTTGCGGCGCGCTCCGCGACCTGCCCGGAAGTTAAGCCCGTGAGTTCCAAAGCTACCTTTCAAGCCTTTTGGATTTCAAATGATAGAACGATTGTTTATTCAACTTCATCTTGAGACATCTGCCTACGACGAATCATCTCGGCCAAGCCTTCGAGTGCGCGTCTGCCTATCCCGGTCGGGTCTTTCTTCGCTCCCAATGATTCCTGCGCGTCCGTTATGATTCCCAGCAGTTCGTCCTGAACGATTCTTCTTATCTTCTTCTCATCCGCTTTTGTCATCTGAAGATTTCAGCCTCCCGCTTGAAAAAGATTTTGTTGAAAAGTCGCGGCAGTATAAAGCCTCTCGTCGAGATAAACATTCCGTTCGATGTGGAGAAAACTTACGGCACACGCGGGCGCGTCCCAGTGCGCGGGACCATTAACGGATACCTGTTCCGCAGCTCAATCTTTCGCATGGGCGGCGACTGCCATTTTATGGTCGTGAACAAAGGAATGAGGGAAGGCGCGAAGGTTAAGGCGGGCGACACCATCTCAGTCGTGATGGAGCGCGACGACGAGCCTCGCGTGATATGGCCACTGCAGGATTTCGCACGCGCACTCAAAGAAACAAGACAGCGCACGCCGCTTGGGAGAAACTGAGCTACACGCATCAGAAGGAGTACGCGCAGGCTATCGAAGGGGCTAAGAAGTCCGAGACGCGCGAGCGTCGAATAGAAAAGGCTATCGCTGAATTGTCCGCTGGTAAAAAGTCCGGGTGAGCGCTTCACGAATTCACTGTAGCGAACATAAGGCGCGCGAGAAAGTTTATCAACTCTTTCTCGCGCGCCTTACTGTTGATGCGCGGCTGAATTATCTCTTAACTCTCGTTTTAATCTTCCACAGACTTCTGTCGCCTGAGAAGGTTTCGCAGTTTCATGCGCGCCTTGTGCAGTTGCGATTTTGATGTGCCCACGGCGCAACCCAACATGCGCCCGATCTCTTCATGCTCATAACCTTCAACATCATGAAGAACGAAGACCGTGCGATAGCCCGGTGGAAGTTGCGCAATAGCTTTATCAAGCGCTATGCGATCAACCACGTGCATACGACTGGGATTCTCAGTGCCAAGCACGGCTTGATCCGGCGTCTCACCCTCTTCCGTAGTCTTCTCATCCCTGACACTTCTTTTTCTAAAATGCATCAGGACCTGATTGACTGTCAGACGATGAAGCCAAGTCGTGAATGCAGACTCGCCGCGAAAGCTTCCTATCTTGCGGAAAAGCTGAACGAAAGCTTCTTGCGCAAGGTCTTCCGCTTCCGAAACATTCTGCGTCATACGCAGACAGAGAGAATAGACCCGGCGGTGATGCCGCCTGTAAAGCTCCTCAAAAGCTGACATATCCCCTTTGCCAGCCCTTTGCGCCAGCGCGTGATCCGAAGCCTTTGAGATGTCAGCCTCTGCCTCTTTCACGTTCCCGAAACTCAGTATATTTGGATAAATCTCAGCAGTTGTCATTACTTACCCCTATAAATCCCAGATTTACGACACAGTCTTCAAAGGCTTTTTGCAGTTGACCTCGAAGACAACTGGTATTATACTTAATGCATCTGAAATATTCAAGTAGATTAAATAGCCGGAGGGTCTGAATGGCAGAATCCGCGCCCGCAGCAGAGGTAGAGGAAGTGTTAAATAATTTGGCGGAGGTCATGTCCAAGCTGATGGTTGACCATTACCAGAAGCACATAGTCGAGTTGGATTTGACGCTGCCGCAGGCGCAGGTTCTGAGGGTTTTAAGGCGCGGGCCGATGCCTACGGGGCAATTGGCCACAGAGATGCGTATTTCTGCTCCGGCCATAACACAATTGACCGATAGGCTGATTCGTAAAGGTTTAATTGAGCGGCGAGCTGCAGCCGACGACAGGCGATGCGTGATAGTAGCCCTATCGGAAAAGGGCGCTCATCTCGTGGATCAGTTTCGCCAGCGTCGGCGCGAGATTTTCATATACGCGCTCTCAGACTTAAGCGATGCCGACCAGAAGCAGGTGATTGAGCTTCTTGGAAGAGTCGTCCGGGTACTCGAAACTTACGAATCGAGCGCAAGTGAAGGTTGGAATAACGGTTCAATAGGGAGAAGAGAGAAGAATCAGTAGTAAACCAAGGGGGAAGTAAAGAAAATGAGAAGGATAAGGAAAATAATGGCGCTTGTAGCGGTCTTTGTGATTGCTGCAACCGTGACGATTGCCGCTCCTGCGGCATCTAACAATCAGGGTTTGAGCGAGCAGCAGGTCTCGCAGAAAGTTCAGCACGAGCTTGTCACGCTCCCCTATTATGGTGTATTCGACAATCTGGCTTACAAGGTTGAGGGAAACACTGTGACGCTTTACGGGCAGGTTGTTCAGCCTACGACGCGCAAGGATGCGGAGCGGCGCGTGGCTCGAATCAGCGGAGTTGAGCGCGTAATCAACAACATAGAGGTGTTGCCGCTCTCTCCTTTCGACGATTCGATAAGGATTCAGACCTATCGAGCCGTCTTCAACGCGGGCGGGCTTTATCGCTACGCTTTGGGAGCAAACCCGTCCATTCACATCGTCGTCCGAAACGGCAATGTGACGTTGGAAGGTGTAGTGGCAAACGATACGGACAGGCAGCTTGCTTACATGGCTGCCAGCCGTGTGCCGGGCGTGTTCTCTGTGACGAACAATCTACGTTCGGAGCAGAGCAGTAAGAGGGCTTATTAAAAAGCCTTCTCGAAAGCTATAAATTGAGACTTGGCCGGGCAAAATTTCTGAACCTTTTGCCCGGCAAATCTCCCCGACAAACTTTCTTTATGAAGTTAGTAGGGAGTTGAGATAAAACCAGAGGGCGAATGGGCGCATCATTCGTAACCCATGTTCGGGAAACTTTGGCCGGAGATTACCGTATAGTCTCCGGCTGAAGTCGTATGAGCCATTAAGGCTTTTTTGTGATACATTCACGTTCAAGCTGAGGAACGTGAGAGGAAACTGCTGGAATGCTTGATAAAGACGTGGAAAAAGAGGGCTTTCGTTCGTTGGTGCTCAACGACGACAGGTACAGACCTTTTGAGGGCTTAGGCCAGGAGTCTGAGAGCGAGCCTGTGGCAACGGGCAAACTTGAGGACGTGTTGCAAAAGTTGGAGGAGGCTAGTCTCACAGAGGCTGGCCCCGAAGCTCTGCTCATTGATGACGCGGAAACGGGCGTTGATGAGAGCACAGACGCTTTCACAGACGATGATCTGGACCTCTCTGCTGGCGAAGAGGACAAGGCATCAGACCCTGTACGCATGTATCTGCGACAGATGGGTCGTGTGCCCTTGCTCACACGCGAGCAGGAAGTCTCAATAGCTAAGCGAATTGAGAACGGCCAAATCCGTTCCAACCGAATCATAGCTCGCTCGCCTATCGCTATCACAGAGTTGATAGCGGTCGGCAACGACCTTGAATCCGGTGATCTGAGTGTGCGCGAGGTTGTGAACCTTTCGGACCAGACAGAGGTTGATGAGCTTGAGGACAGGGGCGAAGAGTATCTTCGTTTAACGCTCGAAGGCATAGAGAACGTGCGCGTGCTCTTTCTACGCGTGAAGAAAGAGTTTGAGAAGCTGCGCGCTGAACAGAAAGTCTTGCGCGGCAAGAAGTCTAAAAAGCTCCTGCGCCTGCGCCGTAAAGTTGCGGGCACACGGCTTGAGATTGCTCGCCAAATGTCAGACCTGAGTTTGCGTGAAGAGACGCGCCAGCGCCTGATTGCCGCAATCGCGGCTCGCTACAAAGAGGTTCGCTCTGTGGAGCGTGAGATTGACAAGCTGACTGAAAAGCTCAACCGCAAGCGAATCAAGCCTGATGAAGCGAAAGAGTTGAAGCGTCAGATCGGGGCGTCCAGGCGACATCTCAAGCAGATTGAAACCGAGACATTGCTCTCGCCCGTTGAGATAAAGCGAGCGCATCTGGGCATAGCCGTCAACGAAGCGCAGACGACAGAAGCCAAGCGCGAGATGACGGAAGCTAACCTGCGCCTTGTTGTCTCAATAGCCAAGAAGTATGTCAATCGCGGCCTTCAGTTTCTTGATCTGATTCAAGAAGGCAACATAGGATTGATGAAAGCTGTTGACAAGTTCGAGTGGAGAAGAGGCTACAAGTTCTCGACCTATGCAACGTGGTGGATCAGGCAGGCCATAACTCGTGCTATAGCGGATCAGGCAAGAACGATTCGCATTCCTGTTCACATGATTGAGACCATCAACAAGCTTGTGAAGACTTCTCGCGCGCTTGTTCAGGAGTTGGGACGCGAGCCTACGAATGAAGAGATAGCCGATAGGGTTGATATGTCTGTGGCGAAGGTTCGCGCGGTCTTCAAGATGGCGCAGCAGCCTGTGTCATTGGAGACGCCGATTGGCGAAGAGGAAGATTCGCACCTTGGCG
>QHXM01000142.1 GCA_003222945.1 Acidobacteriota bacterium | reverse complement strand
TCGTTGACAACCAAATTCTTCGCAAGACCGCTTCCCTCATTCACCAGCACAAGGCGATAGAAGAACGTATCGCCCGGCGCAACCGTATCGGTCATTCCTTCTGTGCGGACGCGAACGCGCGGCGTCACGACTGTCAGCACAGTATTCGCTTCGCTCGCCTCGCGGCCACTTGAGATGGAGCGCGCAACGACGTTATAGGAGAACTGCTGTTTGTCGGGCGTGCTTTGAGGTATCTGCACGCGCAGCAGCAGGGGAAACTGTCCGCCGCGTGGATCAATCTGCGAGGTCTGCGTAATCACTGGCTCGCTATCCTGATGCTGCCCGTCGCCGTTCGTGTCCGCGTAAACGGTCGAGGCAGGTGCGCCCGGAGCCGTAACTCTCAACTCGTAAGAGTCCGCAGCGTTGCCCGGATTGCGCACCACGAAAGGAATGTAGGCCGTGTCGCCCGGAGTCGTAGTCAATCCGGTCGAGATGGCTTCGATTCGTGCCTTCGGAACTTTTCCGACTGTGACTGTGGGACTATCGAAGTTCGATCCGAGTGTAAGCGACTGCGTGTGGACCGCACCGCGTCCGAGCGGATTTGTTGAAGCGAGTGCGTCCGGAACTACGCGAAGCGTGACCGATATATCGTGCGAACTGCGAGAGCCTAGATCGCCCATATTCCAGATTGCAACGCGCGAGGAGCGATCATAAGTCAAGGGCGCAGGGTTCGCGCTAACAAGCTCGAAGTTCGGGTTGAAGACGAAGTCGGCACGAGTCGAGCGCGCGGGCGAGCTTCCGGCATTTTTAACCGTGATGGTTTGCGTGAATGTTTCGCCCGGCATGACCGAATTGTTCGAGACGTTCGTTGCAGCCGTAAGCGATGCCGCGATGACGTTGAGCATTCCGTCAGCGACCTTCATCTTCTGGTAATCAGCATGTGAAGCGGCGCGAACTGTAAAGCGCATCTGCTGTCCGTCTGTCGCAGTTTCAGGAACGCGAATGTTCAAGGTGACATCAATGGAAGAGTCGCGCGCAAGCTGCGGAGTTAGATAGACTGGAAGCTCCGTCCCCGCGCCACTCTGCGCCGCGCTGAATGTAGGCTGATACTCTGCCGGAAGGTCCGTCTCAACCAGGAACTGATCCTCTTTGTTGCCCGTGTTCTTGATGGTCAAAGGCAACTGTATGGTCTGACCGGGCTGCGCGAAATCCGAGGAGCGCGCGAGTGACAGGACCAGATTCGGAACTTGCCGGACCGTTACGCTCAAGCCGCCTGTTTGTGTAGCCGCTGTTTCCGACATCGGACTGGTCGTCGAGGGCGGATTATTAACAGGTATCTCGGTCGGGCGAGACGGAGTTGTTGAAATTAAAGGCGAGGTGGTCGGGTTAGACGCAACAGGCGTCGGTGTCGGCGTCGGTCGTACAGTTGGCGCTATCTGTCTGGCAGTTTGTCGCTGAGGAGTGCTGTTGATTGCCACCTGCGTCTGCGGTTGAGTTACCCGATTAGCGTTATTGGTCGCAGGCTGTTTGACCGCAGTTGATGTGTTTGCGTTTTGGCTTGCGACAGAGTTTGAAGGAGTCGTCTGAGGGGGTATGACTCGTCTTCCGGGGCGATTAATTCGCCGTCCTGGCGGCAGCACGTTACGAGCTATCTGCGTCGCCGTGTTCGACTGTGTGGTGTTGGCGTTCGCCTGCGCTGCCGAACTGTTGTTTCCTTGCGTTGCTATAGCCTTGTTGTTGTTCAATGTCATCGCGGGCGTTTTTTTAGGTGGTGTTTGATTCCCGCTATCTATTCTTCTTGCAACCGGCACAGGCGTGGGCGAGGGCGTGGCCGTTGGAATCGTTACCTGTCGTTTTGTGGCGATAGCCGGGCTAGGCGTTGGCGTCGCATTAGGAATCTTCCTTGGAGTTGGCGTCGGAGTTGCTGCGGCCACCGCTGAACCGGATGTGCCGCCTCTCTCGGTTCGCGCCGTCTGGAGTTCACTATCGTAGATGTCTGCGAATGGTGTGTCCTTGATGGTGTGAAGGCGCTGGCCTACCTGTTCAGCCTCTTTCAACTTGCCTAGCTGCATGTAGGAGCGACCGAGCCAGAGCAGCGTCAGGTCCGCTATGATGCTGCGCGGATAGGTCTTCAGAAAATCCTGTAGAACGGTGACGGCCTGATCGAACCTTCCCTGGTTGTAAAGGTTTTGTCCCTTAGTGAACATCGCCTGCTCCGCATCGCTAGGAACATCATCCTGCTGTTGCAGGGCTAGAGCGCGAGCGTTCACTGTAGTCGTCAACGCAGATGTGAAGGGCGCGAGCATTAGAGCCGCCACAAGCGCCATTGCGCCAAATCTATTTCGCTTATTCAAGGTAACAAACCTCCGGCAGGTAGGGGACAATAGTTTTGATGAAATGTCAGCTTAAAATTCCGTCGGCTGATAGCAAGGGTCAAAGGCTACGCGCCGACCAGAAAGGCCGCTAAGCATCATACCTTAAAAAGGAAAAAGTAAAAAGGTAAAAGGCAAAAGCGATCATCAGAGATTCACTCTTCCCTTTTGCCTTTTTCCTTCTACCTCTTGCCTTTCCTTCTACCATCCTGAGCGGCCAACGTCAATGCGGTCGCCGGGCTGTAATTCGGGGTCGGGGATTTTTCCGGCTTCAATCTGCTTCAGGTTATATTCGGTCGCGACGAGTCGCCCGTCTGCGCCCTGACGCGAAATCTTCACCTTGCTTCCGGCAAAACGTGTCGCGCCGCCCGAAGTCAGAACGGCCTGCGTCAGAGTCATACCCGCATGAAAATCCTTCTGGCCGGGCGCGCTTACCTGCCCGCCTATGTAGAAGAATTGCGGAGGCGCAGGGGGCGCTGGCGTAAGCGTTATCACGTCGCCCGGAAGAACGAACGTGGTCATGGCTTTCTGGTCCGAAAGGTTGACCGTGATGGTCTGACGGTCCGCGTGGACAATCGTCGCGCTTCCAGCTTCGGGCTTTGGCTGCGCTTCTGCGAGCACGACGTAGAGCGGCATGGCTTCGCGGCGCAGAACTTTCGTGCCCGGCTCGTTAACGAGACCTGAGACTATGACGGTGTGGCTCGCGTACTCGCGTACGCTTACGGCGAGCTTCGGGTCATCGTAAATTTTTATCTTTGAGACGAGGTGTTGCTTTATCTCGTCGGTCGTAAGACCACTGACTTGGACCGGCTCGCCTGCGAGCGGATAGTCCAGAAGGCCGCCCGCCATGACCGTAAAGAGAGTTGACTCGCGGGTCGCAGCGTTCAAGAGTCGAATGTCTAGAATGTCGCCCACGCCCACGCGATAAAGGTTTGCGAGAGATTGCAGCGTTATCTTGGCTATCGAATCGTCCGATTTTGCGGGCGCGTCGTTTGGGACGTTCGCAACTGTTTTCGCTGGCGCGTCGCTCGTAGGGTTGTTTGCATTGTCAGAGTCAAGCTGCGGCGCGGTTGCGGTTGAAGGCTGAGCCGTTTTGTCCTGCTTCTTATCTTTCTTGGATTTGCCGTTGGAGTTGCCGCTTACTTTAGCGCCCTTGTCTCCTTCAGCCTTCCCGCTGTCGTTTCCGGCAGGCACGATGTTGTTTGATTGTGTTCGCGCAGAGGCCGCGACAGCAAAGAGAAGCGCGAGGGTAACTACAGATAAAACTTTCTTCATAATGCACTCAAATTCCTAAGTCCTGTGGTTTGCAAGCGACCCGTGAAGCAAGCCGGGCAAGGGCTTCGCGCACGGGTCGCGTTAAGTTTAAGCCGGTTTTAGAACGGGCGACCCTTCGGATCGTTGCGCCGCCCGACCTCGAAAACCAGCGAGAAGAGGTTTCGATTATGCGTAAAGAGCGGAATCGTCGAATCCCTACGCAAAAAACTGTAACCGAAGCGAGTCTTCAAAAGATCGCTAAAGGTGTAGCTCGTCTCCCACGAAAAGCCGTAGAGATGATCTTTACGGCGCTCGCCCGCGAACTGGCCTATGAAGAGGCCGCCGCTCGCTGTAGTAGTCGGAACTACCGCAACGGGAAAGCCAAGTTGTTGATAGTTAATGCCCAAAGCAAACTTCAAGTTCTGCGTCCAGGAGGATTCCACGCGCGCATCGCCTCCCGTTGAGACCAGTCGCGCGTTGCCTCCTTCTAGATTAAACGCCGAAACCTGCGTTTTTCTCAGAGCCGCAAGCTCTAAATTTGTTCTTGCACCAAAATCTCTGCGAAATCTCAGGTCGAAGATGAGGCCGCTGAAGTTGTTTGCGCGCGGCGCGTTTCGGAAAATGTCGCGCTCGAAACCGACTTTGAATGTAGCGCCGCTCGCCTCTGAAACTCGCACTCGCCCGCCTACTTCAATGTCATAACGATGAAAGTCATTCAGCCCATTAAACCGTGGTCGAAGCGGAGCGCTCGAAACGCCGTTTGTGAAAGTGAATGTTGCAAGCAAGGTCGTGTCTTCCGAGATGTCTCGCTCGAAAGTTCCGCCCGACGATGCCTCAGTGTAGTTGATAAAGAGCGGCGCGACAGCAATCTTGGATGTGTCCCAACGGACCAGATTATAGTCGCCGTCGAAAGCAAGGCGGCTGCGCTGCCCTATCTTATACTCGGCTCTCAACGCAACATCGTCGCGATTGAAGGTGTCGCCAACGATATAGACTTCGCCGGCAGGATCGTATTCGCGCGGGTCCAGCGCCGAGCGTATGAAGTGGTTGCGTAGCGCGAGACGGAAATAGGAGGCCAGGTCAAAGCGCGAATCGAAATCGAAGACCTGACCGTTCGCCCACTTGCCGTTCGTGAGTCGGCGCAATCTAGGCTCATAGGCAAGTCGCAAGGCGCGCGTCGCGCCCGGCAATTCATACTCCAGGCGCGGATTGAAAGTGAAGATGCCCATGTGCCTGCCTATCGGAGAGCGATAGAAGTAGTTGTCGCTGTAGGCCGCGCCGAGCAGAAACGACGGGCGAAGGTATCCTTTACCCAGGGCTTTACCGCCCACAGTGTCCTTCTCCGCAGCAGTCGTTCCGGGAATCCACGCGCCGAGTTTCGCGCCCGGCGGTTGAAGCATCACGTTGATGAAATTTTCCGAAGTGGTTTGAGCGGCGCTGTTCAATCCATTCGACTGTTGAAAGAACATCGGCAGAAAGCTTGCAGCATAAGCGCGCGAGAATTGGAAGGATGGCGCTGGGAATCTAGTCCAGATAGTTCGCCCGCGAAAGACGGTCGGCGGCACTGAAGCTGTAAGCGCAGGCGTAGGGAGCGCATCCGATGGCACAGGGTCGCTCGCAGAATAGTTGCTTGCCGGAAGAGGATTCATCTCAGTCGTAGTCGATTCAACATGATTTGCGATAACAGGCAAAGTAGCGGCAGACGCTTGCGCGCTCGGCTTAACATTTTCAATACGCGCCTTCGCAACATCTGTTGAAGATGAGTGATGGCGCAGGCGCGCGAAATCTGCGGCAACACCAATCACTAAACGATTGAAGCTCTTTCTCTCCGCAACGGTCGCGCCATCTCCGAGCGTTACAGCAACGTCAACGTAAGGCTCACCATTGCTCTCGCCCGCAACAGTTCTAACGTCGTGCGCAACCGTCTCGTTGATCTCGTAGTTCTGCCGCAGAAGCGAGCGCGCCCCGCGAACACGAAAGACACTCTCGCTCCCGCGCGTGAAGTGCTCGACCGTAGCCTCATCGAACGAGCCATCGGCGACAACCTCTATCTTCACGAGTCCAGACTCGGTCGAGATGTTCAATCGAACTAATTGCATAGGCCCTGTGGCTGCCGTGCCTTTGAAATCGGAGAGTAAGGCGAAGCCCGACAGACACAACATCAACAAGCAGGCGAGAAGAACCGAGCGGCTCGGCCTCTTTCGTTCTACTTTACGACCAACGCTTCGGGGACTTAAGCGATATCGCATCAGCTTTTCACCGGATGAAAGAAAGAAATCTTTTTGCCAGACGACGCTGCGGGGCACTGACGCCGCGCGCCACAAGATTGAAAAGAGTTCTGATATTCGAGCTTAGTGATTTCCTGCTGCTGAAACTTAAACTCCGGGGCAAGTGGAGAGTAATTTCCGCGATAAGAATATTAACCTCCAACTCTGGGTGCTGGCAAGGATTTCGGCGGAAAAAGTTCTCTCCATTTTTCAGTAAAACGCTCGCGCACAAGCTCCTCAACATCGTCAGCCGTTTCACATTCCAAACACTCGCGCGCAATCTCCTGCGCTTCAGCGAATTTGACGTTCTCTATGGTGCGCCGCACGCGTGGAATCGAAGAAGGAGTCATGCTGAAATCGGTCGCGCCCAGGCCAAGTAGAACGACTGCATACGCGGGCGTAGAAGCCATCTCGCCGCAGATGACTGCCGGAATGAAAGCCTTGCGCGCAGCGTCAATCGTGCGGTAGATGCTTTGCAGAACAGATGGATGTAGCGAGCGAAACCAGTCCGCCACACCTTCGTTGCTTCGGTCCACCGCCAGGAGATATTGCACAAGGTCGTTCGTCCCCAAACTGAAGAAGTCAACATCGCGCGCAATCTTGTCCGCAGTCATCACAGCCGAAGGCACTTCTATCATCGCGCCGATTCTCACCCCTCCAACCTCCCTGCCTTCACTTTCGAGCCGCACTCGCTCTTCATTTATTATTCGACGCGCGCGACGCACATCCATCACGTCCGAGATCATAGGAAGCACAATGTCCAGACGCCCTCGCGCCGCCGCACGAAGTATTGCACGCGCCTGCGTGCGCAAGACTTCTTCGTGCGTCAGGCTAAACCGAATCGCGCGAAGACCAAGCGTTGGATTGCGCTCAAGCTCTGCTCCAAACGCGACCATCTTCTCGCCGCCCAGGTCAAAGAGTCTGACGGTCGCGCCTTCATCGCCAGCAACTTCAGCGACCTCTATGTAAGCCTCGCACTGCTCATCTTCGGTCGGCATACCCCGCTTGTGCGAGAAGAGAAACTCTGAGCGATAAAGCCCTATGCCGCGCGCACCAAAGCGTCGCACATCCTCGTACTCGGCTGGCAACTCAACGTTAGCGCGCAAAACAATCTCTTTCCCATCGAGCGTGCGTAGAGGCTTGTCTCCATCCTCCGCCGCCGTGTAATTAGTTCGCGGCGTTCTCTTTTCGAGAGACTTGTAATGCTCAAGGGTTGAATCGGAAGGATGAAGAATAACTACGTCCTGTTGTGAGTCAACGATGATGCGGTCGCCCGTTCGCGCATGGCGATGAAGGTCGCGCAGGCCGACTATGGCCGGGATTCCGAGTCCGCGCGCGATTATGGCTGTGTGCGAAGTCCAGCCGCCCGAATCCGTGGCGATTGCGCGCGCGTGTTCGAAATCAAGCTCTGCTGCGGCAGACGGCAACAAATCTTCAGAGACGATAACTGCATCTTCGGAAAGTTTTTTATAACTATGACGCTCGCCGCTCAAGGCAACGATAAGCCGCTGCGTTACGTCTTCGATGTCCGAGCCGCGAGCGCGCAGGTAATCGTCCTTGACCTCTGCGTAGATTGCGAGCAGCCTGTCCGCCGCGACCTTCACAGCCCATTCGGCATTGACGCGGTCTTCGCGTATGTGCCTTCCAACGTCCTGAAGAAATTTACGGTCTTCGAGCATCAACAGGTGCGCGTCGAAGATGTAAGCGTGCTCTGCGCCCAACTCTTTTTCAGCGCGAGCCTTGATTGCCAGGAGTTGCATTCGGGCAAGCCGCACGGCTGCGCGAAGACGGCGCACCTCACGCTCCACATCCTTCTCATCCAGAGTTGCGCGATAGACCTGACGCGCGCCGTTGAAGACGCGCAGCACGCGCCCTACAACAATACCTTCGGAGACGCCAAGTCCTCGCCATCGTGTCTCCTGTCCCTCGATTCTTCTACGCCTTGTCAACGCGCTCACCCTCTCCGAACCCTTCTGCGAACAGACCGCACACGGCGCTGATGGCTTCCGTTTCGTCAACACCTTCAGCCGTCGCCAGAAGTTCAGTGCCGCGCGAGGCCGCCAACATCAGCACGCTCAGGATTGATTTTGCATCCGCCGAAGCAGTCCCGTCTGTACGCTCAAGTCTGAGCGCGCTCTTATAGGTGTTAGCGGTGCGGACCAGAAGCGCAGCCGCACGCGCGTGCAGGCCCAGACGATTCGTGACGGTAACGCGCCGCTCTATCATCTAACCCTTCTTCTGCGGCGCAAGCAGATCGCCCGCAAGATAGATTCCCTCTCGACCCTGATCGCGCACCTGACGCGCAACCTCAGCAAGCGTCTGCTCTTCGGGCTGGCTGGCAAGCTTTATAACCATAGGAAGGTTCACGCCCGTAACGACTTCGACTTCGCCATCTGTCAAGAACATAGAAGTGATGTTCGTGGGCGTGCCGCCAAACATGTCCGTCAGTAAAAGCACGCCGCGACCTTCGGACACGCGACTGATTGCGCGCTCAACTTCATCGCGCGCAGCCTCAACGTCGTCGTGCCAGCCTATGGAAACGGCTGCGATATGTTTGACCGCGCCGACTATCATCTCCGCTGCTGCCAGAAATTCGCTTGCGAGTTGGCCGTGCGTAACGATCACGCCCGCGACTCTTCCCGCTCCGTTTTGCTTCGCATCACTTTTATTTGAATTGTCTGCCATCACTTTTATTTCACCACTCTGCTAAAAATAGTTTAGGTTCTGTTAACTTCGTCGCCGCTTCGTCTTCTTAACATCTCGATGAATTGCTTGCGCTTCAAAGCCTGCTCGCCTGAGCCGTCGCGCGAGCGCGTTTGCTATCATCACGGAGCGATGACGCCCGCCCGTGCAGCCTATCCCTACAGTCACATAAGACTTTCCCTCGCGTTTGTAAAGCGGCAAGAGATAATCCAGCAAATCGCTGAAACGGCGCAAGGTCTCTTCGACCTCCGGCTTAGAGTTCAAATATTGCACGACCCGCCTGTCATGACCGGACAACTCTCGCAACTCCGGCACGAAATACGGATTCGGCAGATGACGAACGTCAAAGAGCAGTTCCATCTCAGGCGGGCTTCCGTACTTATGACCGAAGCTTAAAACCTGCACGCGCATGGGCGTGCCTTCCATCGTAGGGCTGAAGCGATCTACAAGAAGTTTCCGAAGAGTGTGAACCGTGTGGTCCGAAGTATCTATGATGTTGTCGGCAAGCGAGCGTATGTGAGCCATAGCCTCGCGCTCGTCGCTGATTGCCTTGAGAAGTCCGCCGCCCGTCTCAGCCGGATGAGGTCTGCGCGTCTCGCTGAAACGACGCTGCAAGGCTTCGTCCGAAGCTTCCAAAAAAAGCACGAAGACGCGCAAGCCCCGGTCTCTAAGCTTCTGAAGCTCACGCTCGAACTCCGGCAGGAATTCGCCCTCACGAATATTTATGACGAGCGCCGCGCGCTCAATCCTGGCTTGCGCGTCTTCTCCGGGCTGAACAAGGCGCGCGAAAGTCGGCAGCATCGTCAATGGCAGATTATCAACGCAGAAATATCCCAAGTCCTCAAAAGCATTCGTCGCCGAAGAAACGCCCGAACCGCTCAAGCCAGTGATAATCACTATGTCGGGCGCGCCTTCAGTCAAAGCCGCCCGTTTTCTTTTAGACATAACGAAAAGCAGAATTCAGAATCCAGAATGAATAAGGCTGCGAACCACATTTACAGATTTTCTTTTATTCTGAATCCTGACTCCTGAATTCTGGATTCTGTTGTCTCAAGCATCTTTTCGTGGCGCGCGATGAACTCTTGCGCGGCATTGTAGCCGCGTGTGCGAAGTAGCTGCACGCGCACGGCTGTCTCAACGAGCGTTGAGAGATTGCGACCGGGGCTAACGGGAATAAGGACCTGCGGGACATTCACATCGAGTATCTCAACAGCCTGCGCGTCAATTCCCAAGCGGTCAACTTCGCTAGCTTCGTCCCAACGCTCAAGCTTAATCGACAGGTCAATCGCTTTGTTAGCGCTGACGGCGGATACGCCGAAGAGGTCGCGTATGTTCATTATGCCGAGTCCGCGAATCTCCAAATGCTCGCGCAGGAGTTCGGGCGCAGCTCCCAGAAGACGGTCCGCGCCTATGCGACGAACTTCGACCACATCATCTGCGACGAGCCTATGTCCGCGAGCTATAAGGTCCAGCGCGCACTCGGATTTCCCTATTCCCGAAGCGCCTTCGATTAAAACGCCAAGACCATAAATATCCATTAGAACGCCGTGTCGCGCGACGATAGGTGCGAGCAGTTCCTGAAGAGAATCCGTAACAACGCTTATGGCGATTGAGCTTAAAACGGGAGTTGAAAGCAGCGGAAGGTTCGCGGCCTCAGCCTCTTCGATCAACTCCAGTGGAGGCTCGATTCCTTTTGTGACCAGAACGCACGCTATTCTTTCAAGCCCAAGGTTGCGAATAGCCTCGCGCCGCTTTTCCGCATCAAGCTGTCCGAGATAACGGATTTCACTCTGTCCAAGTATTTGCAGCCGACCCGAATGTATGTAGTTCGTGAATCCGGCGAGCGCAAGCCCGAGCTTTTGAACTCGCGGCACCGTCAATTGACGAGTCGTTGCACCCTGCGCGCCCGCAGTGATTCTCAACTCAAGCTGCGCCGGAGCGTGATGTATGAATTCACTGACTGTGATTGATGGTTGATCGTTTGGTTTCAAGTTTGAAAGTTTCAGGTTTCAAGTTCCAAGTTTCAAGTTAAGTATTGAGCTTGGAACTTGGAACTTGAAACCTGAAACTTGAAACTCTATTTTTTACGGCTCAATCAATCCAAAGTTGCCGTCTTTGCGTCTGTAGAGCACGCCGACGCGGTTTGTGTCTGCGTCGCGGAAGACCAAGAACTGATCCTGTTCTTCTGAGAGTTGAAGCGCCGCCTCTTCAGCCGTCATAGGCTTTACAGCGTAGCGGCGCGCGGCGATGATGCGAGGCGGGCGCGGGCTGGCTTCAACGTTTCCGTCCGGCTGCGGCGCGACCGAAGAGACGCGTTTTGCCCCTTGCTTGCGATCAATAATCTTCTTCTTGAGCTTGAGCGCCTGCTTCTCAATCTTTGCTATGGCGCGCGTCAAAGCAAGGTACATGTCAGCGTTCGTGTCCGTTGCGGTCAAAGTGTGATCGCGCCAGTGAACAAGGACTTCGCCAATCTGACGATTCTTCTCGACTTCGATTATGACGTGGGCGCGCGCCGTCGTGTCGTTAAAAATATGATCCAACTTCTTAAAATGATCCTCAACGTGCGTGCGCAACGCTGGCGTTACTTCAACATGACGACCCGTGTACTCAAACTCCATAGACCCTCCCCTGATGAAAGGGATGAGGGCGGAGGGATGAGGGATGAATGAAAAGCATTTCGTCTTTTCATTCATCCCTCATCCCTCATCCCTCATCCCTGCTTTTTAGACTGGTGCTCGACGTTCGCGCGAGCCTGGAATCTGCATCTGGTCGCGGTACTTTGCAACCGTGCGGCGTGATAATTTGATTCCGTCTTTCAGTAAAATCTTAACAACATGATCGTCCGTAATAGGATTGTGCGAATCTTCTTCTTCGATAAGTTTCTTTATCTTTAGTTTGATAATTCTGGTCGAAACCTCTTCGCCCTCTTCGTTCATCATGCCTTCTGTGAAGAAGCGTCGAAGCTCTATGACGCCCTGCGGCGTGTGCGCGTACTTGCGATTGACCACGCGCGAGACTGTCGAAAGGTGCATCCCTATGTCTTCGGCAATGTCTTTGAGCATCATGGGCTTGATGTGCTGTACACCCTTGTCAAGAAAATCCTTCTGGCGTCTGACGATTGATTCGACGACCTTGTAGATGGTTTGACGCCGGTGCTCAATGTTGCGCAACAGATCAAGAGCAGAGCGCATCTTGTCTTTGATGAAATCCTTCGTCTCTTTCGTAGTCCCGTCGCGCGAGAGCATCTGCTGGTAGCTCTGGCTTATGCGCAGGCGCGGGCTTCCGTCGTCCGCAAAGTAGATCACATAACCGCCAAGCTCGTCCGCCTCTTTGTTGCAAATCTTGCAGATGGTCTCGGATTAGACTCGCCGCAAGACGCTCGCTTTCGCCCAGCACTTCAAGTTGAGCAAGGAGGCATTCGCGCACGTCGCGTGCTCCGCAACCGATGGGGTCAAGCCGCATAACGGCCTGCCTGGCCTCTTCAACCAACTCTTCGGACCAGCCGCCCATCGCCGCTATCTCTTCGTTCGTGGCATTGAGCCGACCGTCTTCGTCCAGATTGCCTATCACGCAAAGCGCTGCGTCGCAAACCTCGTCTTTAATCGGACTGAGGTGAAGCTGCCATTCCAGGTGTTCCGAGAGCGATGGCCCACGTGTCAGAAACTGCTCGAATGTGGGCGCGTCCTCTTTGTACTCAAACTCCTGAGTCTTGTATCCGGGGTCCAGGTAGTCTTGAAACTCACGACCGAAATCTATCTCTTCAAACGAATCGCGCGCGCCATCGTCCTCTGCTCCAGGCTCTTCGCTCCCTTCCGTCTCCGCTCTCTCTGCAGTCGCAACCGTTTCGCCTTCAGGCTCGGCGTACATTGCGACTGCTTCCGCTTCAACTTCGCCCGCGCCGTTTGAAGGTGCGCCGTTTAGATCAGCGGCAGAATTCTCCGCAGGTGTAATGTCGAAACTGCTCGCAGGGTCGCCGTTTGCTAACTGATCCAGAATCTTCTCTGCAAGCTCGCGCGTCTCTTCCTGCGAAGGGACTTCTTCGAGCACAGGGTTTTCCAGAAGTTGCTGCTGTATCAGATCGCTCAATTCGAGCGAAGTCATTTGCAGCATCTCTATGCGCTGGCGCAACTGCGGCGTCAGCACCAGACGTTGTGAAAGATTGGTCGTGAGCTTAACGGACATAACCCTTCTTGAACTATTTTCGTCTTCTAAAACTCATCGGGGATTTATAAAGTTTACGCTTCTTCGGAAGCGCGGGAAGATTATAACTTAAAAAGTTGGCAGTTGGCAGTAGGCAGTTGACAGTTGGAAGAAAAATTTTCGCGAATGTGGAATTTTAATGTAAGGGAGAGAGATGTGAGAAAGCGGGTTGTATGTTTTCAACTGCCAACTGCACACTGCCTACTGCCAACTATTCTACAAAGTAAACCTGTCGCCAAGATAATGGCGTCGTACATCGGGATCGTCAACCAACTCCTGCGGCTTGCCTGAGCGGAAGATGCGCCCTTCCGACATTATGTAGGCGCGGTCCGTAACGCTCAAAGTCTCGCGCACGTTGTGGTCCGTGATCAGGATTCCAATGCCGCGATTGCGCAGGTAAATAATGATGCTGCGAAGATCGTCAATCGCTTTCGGGTCAATCCCTGCGAATGGCTCATCGAGTAAAATGTATCGCGGCTCTGTTGCAAGAGCGCGCGCAATCTCTGTACGTCTTCGCTCGCCGCCAGAAAGCGAATCGCCGCGCGTGTTCCTGACGTGCTGTATGCCGAACTCTTCCAGAAGCTCTTCTAATCTTTTGAATCGTTCGCGCCGACGAATGTTCATCGTCTCCAAGACCGCAAGGATATTCTGTGCCGCTGTCATCTTGCGAAAGATCGAAGGCTCTTGCGGCAGATAACCCAAACCTAGTCGCGCGCGCAGGTACATAGGGAGTTTCGTAATGTCTCGGTCCGCGAGTCTAACCATCCCGCGATCAGGCCGCTCAAGCCCGATTATCATGTAGAAGGTCGTGGTCTTGCCCGCGCCGTTTGCACCCAGAAGCCCTACGACCTCGCCCTGCTCAACGTGTAACGAAACATCGTCAACAACGCGCCGCCTGCCATAAGTCTTCTGCAAATGCGCTGCTGCAAGAGCCGTTTCAGAAGGAGTTTTATCAGAAGAAAGGATGCGCGGTGCAGCTTCAGACAGAGCGGGCGACACCTCGCCCGGCTCTACAAGAATAGCCTCGTCTGCTTGCGTACTCATCTTTGCGATGAGTGATGAGTGATGAGTGATGAGTGATGAGTAAAAAAGATTCTGTCTTTCTACTCATCACTCATCACTCATCACTCATCACTGTTTTCTAACCTTGTGCGTAGCGCGCACGCGCCCCGTTGATTGCGGTCCTCGTTCGTCGTCGGCGACAACTTTATTCTCGCTCATATAGACAGTCAAGCGGCTTCCTTCCGTACTTCCCTGATCCGTATCAACAACGCGCGCCGGGTTGCCTTTGAGAACGACTGTGTCATCTGCTGCGGTGTACTGCGCCCAGTTTCCTGTCCCCTGGCGACCCGGTTGTGTTACTACGACATCTCGTTCGGCTATGGACTTTTCGACCTCGTTGGTCTCTTTCATCAAATAGATGTCTGCGACCGCGCTGCGGATTCTGTCTGTGTCCTGCTTGATGTCAACGCTGCCTTCGTAATGAAGAATGCGCGTGTCATCGGAATAGGTCATGCTATTTGCGGTTGCGAAAGCCGGGACGACTGTGCTTGTGCCGTTCGCGCCCTTGCGTCTGGCCTGATAGAGCGCGCTCTGAACGTGGCCTGCGGCTTCCATGCGCTTTGTGTCGCGGTAGATTGTTATCACATCTGCGCGAACGAAGTTGTCGTCCTGCCATGCGCGCGCGCTTCCAGTGTAGATTCCAACGCCCGTCGTGTGTCGAATCTCTGCGCGATCCGAGACTATGAAGACAGGACTTTTGACTTTCTGAAAAGGCGTCGCGCCGTTCGTCTGCTCTTGGCTGTAGTAAGTGGTGGCGGATTTACCGCGACCGTAAGAGATTTTACTTGCCATGTCAGAATCAATCTCAAGAGCTTTCATGCGAGCGCGCGAATCCCAGACGACGGGTTCGCCTCCGCGCAATTTAACCATCTCGTCCGAAGCCGTGTAAGTTATATCGGAAGCGCGCCCGTTGCGGTCCATCTCATTGAATTTGGCATCGCCCTGCGCGTCAAACCGCTCAATGTCCTGAGTCTCGCGTACAAACGTCGCAATCATCTTCTGCGCCGTTAGCGTTCGCTGCGCGCGAGACTCAGTCGGCAGCAAAGGATCGAGCACGGCTTTAACTTCGCCGCCCGATGCTGTGAACTGTTTAGCGATATTGCCGGTCTCGTAAAACTCGCAATCGAACTGAGGAGCGGTCAATGTCTTTCGGTCAGCTTTGGCACTCTTCTGAACAGGCTCGACAATCAACTCGGCGTTGCCGACTGCTTCCGCACTTTCTAGATCGCGTCCCGTCGCGCGCCAGACGAGCTTTAGTGAATCAGACGTGAGGCGTTTGTTTGCTGCGTGCGGATCGTTTGCTTTAGATTGCGGCGCGGCTAGAGTTAGAACTGAGCGGCCTCCTCCGGCGCGCATCTCTTTCAAGAGACTTCGTTCCCCCTGCTGCTGAAAATCAACGTCCAGAGTGTTCGCGCCCGTAATCTCCGCCTGCGAATCTGCATCAAGACTGCGGGCCTTCACGTCTCTGTTTGCAGTAGCCCGCTGCAAATTCTGATTGCCATCGAAGAAGAAGTCCATGTCCTCTGCATGAACCTCGGCGGCGTGGCCTTCTTCCATAGAGCGCAGGTAGGAGTTACCGCGCGCCTCTATCTTCTGAACCTTCTTCTGCGCGCTGAGCTTAGCCAACAACTGGTCGCCGCTCATAACATCGCGCCCCTGCTCTGCTATTGCTCCGCCGGAAAAATTCAGATGCATCTGCGCCTGATCGAAGACTGCGTGACCGGCATGAATTGTGACGGGCTTTGAACGCGCAGGCGATTTTTGCGAAGCCGCGAGTTTCGCATCTGGCTGAACGATAATCTCAACATCTTTCTGTAGCTCAAGCTTCTTGTTCTTGTTATCAAGCACCGCGCCCGTCGCGCTACCTGAAACGTTCTCACGCTCAAACGTTATTGGCAAAGAGGTCTCGCCAATCTCTTTGCCCTGATCGTACTCTATCTTTTCGGTCTTAGCCGTGAGTGCGTCGCGCGTCTCTATCTGCACGTCTCCGGCAAACCAGATGCGCGCGTCTTTTGAATCCGTCTCGCCCGGAAGATATATTGCGCGATGAGCGGTTATCTGGTCCGGCTTGTCGCCCGTCGCCGGATAGATTTCAAGATGCACCTGTTCGAGTTCGTGATGATTGTCTGAGAAAGTTATGTCGCGGTCCGCGCGGACCAGAATGCGAAGCCGCTCGCCGTCCATCACGCGCCGCTCGTAGCCTTCCAAAACGCTCGTCACCTGATTCGACAATTCAGGCGCTTCCCCGCGCATACGAAAAGGCTCGTTGTTGCGGTTGCGGTAATACGAGATGCCGACGTAGATAAGGCCCGCGACCAGCGCCACCAGAGCAAGCACACGCACCACAACGGGCAGCCGCGTGCGCCAGCCAATTGAGATCGCTTTTTTTCGTCTAACCTCTTGCATCGAAAACAAAGTTCCAGGTTTCAGGTTCCAGATTCATCGCTTTAACTTGAAACCTGAAACTCGGAACTTTGAACTATCTAATATCCTTCACGCACAACTGCAAACGAGTCTCGCCCTGCCATGTGTTCGGCTCGACTGTGTAGGCGAGTTCGATGCGCTCTCCAGGCTTGAGAGTTCGCCCTGCGAGTTCTTCCACGCCGCTCCACCAGACGGCTTCGAGCGGGCGGTTTTGTTCACCTGCAACGCGGAATTTCAAGTGCTTCTCTTTCATCACGCGAGGCTCTGAAAGAACGCGCAAGCCTCGCGTCATAAATAGCGGGCGCGGGTTGCCAGCGCCGAACGGTTCGAGCGCGCGTAGCTCTTCGGTCAGCGAGAGCGTGACCTGTTCGGCAGGAAGCTCCATGTCAATGTTGAGCGCAGGCGTCAATTCTGAATCTGACAGATGTGATGCGGCATGCTCGTTTAAGCGGCGACGAAATTCTGAGATGTTCGTGCGTTTGATGCTAAGGCCTGCGGCGTGCGAGTGTCCGCCGAATTTGTCGAAGAGGTCTGCGCAAGAAGTCAAACCGTTGAGCAGGTGATAGGCTTCTATGCTGCGCGCAGAGCCGTGTCCGTCGTCGCCTTCAAGAGAGATGACAATGCAGGGACGATAGAGTTTCTCTGCAATCTTGGACGCGGCTATGCCTATGACGCCTCTGTGCCAGCCGTCGCCAGCGATGACGGCGACGTGCGAACCTCGTGCACTCGCGTCCGCCGATTCAAACTCTTCAAGAGCACGCCGTATAATCTCAGCTTGAACCGTCTGGCGCTCGCGGTTGCGCGCGTCCAAGTGTTCCGCCAACGCCCGCGCTTCGGCTTTATCCGCAGTCTCGAAGAGTTCGACTACGGCGTGCGCAGCGTCCATTCTTCCTGCTGCATTGATTCGCGGACCGATGCGAAATCCAAGATCATAAGCAGTCATCCCGCGCCCGTTGCCGCAACCCGCGACTTCCATCAACGCGCGAAGACCGGGATTCGTAGCCTTCGGCAAATCTCTAAGCCCAAGCGCGACGATTGTGCGATTCTCGCCTACGAGTTGAGCGACATCCGCAACAGTGCCAATGGCGACCACTTTCAAAAATCCTGCGATCTGAGACTCGTGCCCGCGTTCACGAAAGAGAGCATGAGCGAGTTTGAAAGCGACGCCCACGCCCGCAAGGTTTTTGTCAGGATAGTCGCAGCCCTTCTGGTTCGGGTTAAGGACGCAGAAGGCTGGCGGCGCACCCTCGCCTTCATCCGGCAGATGATGGTCCGTTACGATAACGTCCAATT
This sequence comes from Acidobacteriota bacterium, assembly GCA_003222945.1. Taxonomy (GTDB): domain Bacteria; phylum Acidobacteriota; class Blastocatellia; order Pyrinomonadales; family Pyrinomonadaceae; genus QHXM01. Next base: position 3,448 of record QHXM01000142.1, on the reverse strand, counting down.
TGTTTTCGCGCGCCCAAACTAAAGGCTCAAACGCTCGTATGCCGCAATCAACGCTTATGACCAGAGTGTAGCCTTCGTCGCGCGCACGCTCTAACGCGGGCTGCTGAATGCCGTAGCCTTCCGTGAAACGATGCGGAACGTGAAAACCTGTCTTAGCGCCGAGCAGACCGAGAGCGCGACGAAGAACGACTGTGCCCGTTGTCCCGTCAACATCATAATCACCATAGACGAGAATCTTCTCGCCCGCGTCAATCGCGCGAAGTATGCGCGCAACCGCCGTCCGCATTCCGAGCATCAACGAAGGATCATGAAGTTGATCATGCGAAGGGTGTAAGAATTTGTAGGCCGATTCTTCAGTGTCATGGCCGCGCGATATGAGTAGCGACGCGACAATTGTAGAGACATTTAGGCTGCGCGCAAAGCTAACAGCACGCTCCATCTCCTGTTCACGTACAATCCAACGTTTAGCGAGACGCGGAGAGTGGGAGACGCGGGGACGCGGCGACAATGAATGTGCTGTTGTTTCGCCGCGTCCCCGCGTCTCCGTGTCTCCGTGTCGGTCTTTCATCCCTTTATTCTGCGAACCAACCGTTGGCATCAAGTAGCTTGACGCCTATGCGCTGCTTGCCGTCGGTCGCGTCCGTCCAGACGCCGTTGACCTCTGCCTCGACGGCTCGACCGTAGGGAGGCGTGAGGCGCACAGTCGTTCCAGATTTTAAGCGCGCATCCGTCACGAGCGTTGCGCCGCCACGACTGACCTTGACCGCAAGAGCGTTTGTCTTAAACGGCTTGCCCTCAGATGTTTCTCCCTCAATCACTACAGCAAAATCAACAGGAACGCGCGGGCTTCGCGGGCGTTGTGAAGGCACTTCGCCCTTCAATTCTTCATTCATCCTCGTTCTTCGGCCCTCTCAATCTCGCCCCGTGGGGACGAATTCTCAATGCTTGATGAGGAGGGGCAAGGATTAGTTTACTCAATCCTGGGAATAATTGTTAGTGCCAATATAAAACTTAACCACAGAGGACACAGAGGAACACATAGTATTTAAAAGATTGGAAACCCTAGACTCCAAAATTATCTTAAATCTGCTATTTCAATCTTTTAATCTGCCTCTATGTCCTCTGTGGTTAATCCGTCGTTAAATCGGCGCAATAACGTTTGCGTAAAGGAGCACAAGAATCGCAATGCCTACGATCAAGCGGTAGCCGATGAAGATTCCCGTTGAGTGCGTGCGAAGGTAGCGCAGAAGAAACCAGATAGAGGCGTAGCCGACGATGCCTGAAACGATTGTCGCTACGGCAAGAGCCGGATAACTTCCTTGCGGCAAGTTGTGTACGGCCTCTTTAAGTTCGAGTAGTCCGCTTGCGGCAATGGCGGGAATTGAGAGAAGGAATGAGAAGCGCGCAGCCGTTTCACGCGTCTCGCCCACGAAGAGTCCGCCCATGATGGTTGAGCCTGAGCGACTCGAACCGGGTATCAGTGCAAGCACCTGCGCTCCGCCCACTGCAAGCGCATCGCGCACGCCTAAGCTCTCCATCTTGCGATTTCTTTTTCCGACGGCTTCGGCCAGAAGTAGAAAGAGCGCGACGACGACCATCATCGTCGCAATCACCCAAAGGTTTTTCGTAAACGTTCCTTCAATCTGTTTTTTGAAGAGAAGCCCGACGATGCCTACAGGTATTGAGCCTATGATAATCAGCCAGCCGAGCCACGCTTCCTGCGAAAGACGCGAAGGCCGACCTGACTTGTTATTTTCAGATATGGCCGCAAAGCTTCGCCTGCCTCCGAGAAGCGACAGATGATCTCGAATGAAGGCGCTTATGATTGCGATGATGTCGCCCGCAAAGTAGATGAGAACTGCCAGCAGCGTTCCCAGTTGGATGACGGCAATCGTCGCGGTCGTCTGCTGCGCGCGCAACGCCTCGTTCTCGTAAAGATTAATCGCGCGGCTGGCAAAGACCAAGTGCGCCGTTGAACTGATAGGAATGAATTCAGTTAAGCCTTGAACGATGCCTAGAATGACTGCCTGGAGAAATGACATAGATTGAGACCAGTCTTTATCAAATTAGATATAGCGTAATTGGTTTTCCATTTCGTCCGCCGTCACTTGATTGAGAATAGTTAGAAGCCGCCGAACGATTTCATGCGGCGGGCGTCGTACTGCGATGATAATGCCGTGATGCGTTTGACCTTTTGAAAAATATTTCTGAGCCAGAGATTCAAAGTCAGCGCGATTATGCGTCAACAAAGCTTTTCCCTCTCTTACAGCATATTCAAGTTGCTCAAGGTCACTGCAACCCGATTGCTCGGATTCTTGAGTTGTGATTGTAACGAATCCTCGCGCACGCAGCAGGTCTGCCACAAGTACGCTCACATCTTCATCAATATAGATTTCAAAGAAGACGCGGCTCACTCGTCTTTAACCAGCGGGTCTATTAAATCATCAGGAATGCGATTGCGATCGATATAAGCGTTTATCTCTTCCTGATGATCGCTGTAGTAACTTAAAGCATCGAAAACCTGCGCCAGCGTGAGGTGTGGCAAATGATTCGGAATCTCCTCCGGGACTACGCCCTGTCGCCAGAGTTCAACGATGGCACGCACAGGAGTGCGAGTTCCCTTGATGGTAGGTTCGCCGCTGAGAATCTGATTATCCGTGATGATATAAAAGTGTTCTGTTGCGGTTGCCATAACGTTCTTTTCTTAATTACCCGCGCGCGTGACTCTCACGATAGGATTATAACGTATCTACGCTTCTTGAAATAGCGAAGAAAGTTTTCTCATTCACGAAACGATTTTCGACTAGCGACCTTGTCGTACCATGAAGCAGGCAGCACCATTCCGATTCGCACTAAGGTTGCAAGCTGCCATGGGAAGGCGTAAGACTTCCTGCGCTCTTCGATTGCGCGAATGATCTTCCTGATTGCGTCGTCAAGCTCCATGAAGAAGGGCATCTTCGTGCTGCGGCCTTCGGTGAGCGGCGTCCTGATAAAGCCCGGATGAATTATCGTCACATTGACGCCCGTCCCGCGCAGGTCCACGCGCAGGCTCTCGAAGAATGCTGAAACGGCGGCCTTGCTCGCACAGTAAGCGCCGGATTTCGGAAGGCCGCGATAGGCCGCTAGACTTGAGATGACTACTAGCTGGCCGCTTCTCTTCTCTATCATCTCAGGAAGCACGGCAGTTACGCTGTTGACTGCGCCCATAACGTTCGTGCCCAAAACATCCGCGACCTCTTTGGCCTCTAAAGCTCGCGCATCGGTCGTAGCTCCTATGCCTGCGTTTGCTATGAGCACGTCAATGCGCCCGAACTTTTCACGCAACTGGGTGGCTGCTGCGCGCACTGCGTCCGCGTGCCTAACGTCCGCCGCAAGCACAAGGGCGCGCGCGCCCGCATCTTCAACTTCACGTTGAATCTCGCTTAAAGTTTCAGCGCGACGCGCGAGC
>QHXM01000141.1 GCA_003222945.1 Acidobacteriota bacterium | reverse complement strand
CTTTCTTTCAAACAATCCGAAGACGCAACCCGGGGCATTTGCGCTCGTAGGCATGGGCGCGGTCTTCGCAGGAATAGTTCGCGCGCCCGTCACGTCCATCGTTATCATCTTCGAGATGACAAACAACTACTCGATCATTCTGCCGCTGATGGTCGCAAATATCTCAAGCTATGCGCTTGCGACAAGGCTCAGCCCCGTGCCGATATACGACGCTCTGCTTTTGCAGGACGGCATACACCTGCCGCACACGCAACGTCACGCCTTGCGGCAGATACCTGTTCGGGCGGCGATGACCAGAGATGTCGTAACAGTCAGTGCGGACATGAAAGTTTCCGAAGCGTTCGCTCACGTTCAGTCGCTTGCCCGTCATCATCATTCTTACCCCGTGATCGATGAGGCGGGAAGACTGACAGGCATCTTCACATTCAATGACCTGAAGCGAACGTTGGCCGCAGGTAAAGGAGAGCGCACGGTTTCAGAGATAGCCAGCCAAAAACTTGTTCACGCTCACCCGGACCACACGCTCGACGTAGTTATCATCAAGCTAGGAAAGAGAGGCGTCTCTCAACTTCCGGTTGTTGGCCGTAAAGACGTGACGAAGTTGCTGGGTATTATCACCATGCACGATGTTGCTGCGGCACTAGCACGCGAGGCGGATGATGCGGCGAATATAAACGAAGACGAAGAAGAGTCGGATGCAGCGATGAGCTTGGACAAAGGATGAGATTGCGATGGCACATTACGAACAACTTCATGGCTGGAAGGTAACGCCGAAAGAGGCCGTTGAGCTTCAGAAGAGTTTACGTGAGCGCGTGCGGCTCGTTCCGCTTGCGAAGAAAGTGAAGACGATTGCGGGCGCGGACATCTCTTTCAATAAGTTTGAGCCGACCGTTTACGCAGGGCTGGTTGTGCTCAGTCTGCCTACGCTTGAGGTCGTGGAAGAGGTCGGAGTGGTGAGCGAGACGAAGTTTCCTTACGTGCCGGGACTTCTATCTTTTCGTGAGACGCCGTCGGTTCTGGAGGCCTGGGCCAAGTTGAAGACGGAGCCGGATGCAGTGATGTTCGACGGGCAGGGAATAGCGCATCCGCGCCGCGTTGGAATTGCCTCGCACGTTGGCCTATTGATTAATCGCCCGACGCTTGGATGCGCGAAATCCGTGCTCGTGGGAAAGTACGAAGAGGTGAGCGCGGAGCGTGGAAGTTGGACGGAGTTGATTGATAAAGGTGAAGTGGTCGGAGCGGCTGTGAGGACGAAGACGAATGTTCAGCCGATTTATGTTTCGCCCGGCCACCTGATTGATCTTCAGGGCGCAATCGAACTCGCGCTCGCGTGTAACGGCGGCTATCGCCAGCCGGAGCCTACGCGACGCGCGCATCTTCTGGTCAATGCGCTCAGAAGAGGCGAGCGTCCGGCGACGGAAGATGAGAATCCTAGATTGTTTTAAGTCAGTACCTTCGGCATGGGTGGTGCTGACAAAACCCTCGCTAAAGAATCAGGGCTTCGAGTTTCAATCACGAAACTCGAAGCCCTGATTTTGTAAGACCCTTTGATTCTGATTTACTGCGTGACACTAAACTCGCCCGATTGCGTGAGCGACTGGCCGGAGACGCGGTCGCGTATTCGCACTTCGATTGAGTATTTGCCGGGAGCCATGTTGGTCGTGTTGAGCAGGCGTGCGAGAGTCAGGCGCTGGCCGTTGTCTGCCAACCCCTGCCAGTCTTCATTCGTCTTGCCTACCTCTTTGCCATCTTTCAGCACGACATACTGAACGTCAACCGACGGACGAAGCGTTGTCTGGTCCGTGCCGACATTATAGACCTGCATGTAGATGCCTACCTGCTGGCCGCGCTGGAACTCGCCCGAAAGGTTCGGGATAACTTTGGTCTGGCCTATCATGAACTGCTGCGAGTCGAAGTTCGTTGCGTTCTGCAATTTCGACGCAAGCACCAGGGTCGATGCACCCAACTGCTTCGGATCGTACTTCGGAACTGTGAAGCCTATCTTGCGAATGCCAGTCGCGCCTGTCTTGACGTCGCGCACGACGACCTCGACCTTGTACGTTCCGCCGGGCGCAAGCGGCACGGCCTTCTGGTAAGCGGACTTGCGACCCTTAGCGTCCGCGAGTTCTTCGGACGTGGCTGTCGTTTCCACAGCGTCCTCAAAGATTCCTACGCGCTTGCCTGAGACTGCTATGATTCGTCCGAAGATGTTCATCGTAGCGCGTTGAAGACCGCCGACATCCTCAAAGTGCAAGTCTTTGTTCTCGGTCTGAACAGTGATGGCAGTTATTACGCGCTCGTCCGATTGACGGAAGAAGTCAACGCGAACGTCAAAGTTGAGCGGGTTCTCTTCGAGGACTGGTCCGTTTGTTATGCCCAGCTTCTCCTCCATATCATGGAACTTAACCTGCGGGGCTTGGCTCAATTGGCTGAGCAGGAGCAGTCGGCTGAAAGGATTATCCTGCTCGCGCTGGTAGCTGTCAGGTCCGCTGAGTCCATTTATGCGGTCGCCCTTGTCAGCAAGTCCCAACTGCTCCGCGAGCGTGAGACCTGCGCCCGGAACGTGAAGGAGCGCGTCCTTCTCGTTCGGGTCACGGGCTATGTGATACTCGCCTGAGCCGGTCGGGTCAACGAACTCTATCTCTATGCCGGAGCCTATGCCGGGCAGGTAGCGATAGAACCAGGTTTCAAAAGGATAGGTGGTAGTGTTGCCGCCGCCCTCATAGGACGGGCGCTCGTAGCTTCCGCCTGACGGGTGCGTCTCGATCTCGTCTGGCTTGCCGTACATGATGTAGATGCGGCCACGGTCGGTCTTCCAGCCAGGTATGCCGGAAGTATAGTGCTCGTTGGCGTAGGCAATGCGCTCGTAATACTCTTCGCGGTACTCGTTCTCGTCCGTGTCCGGGTCTGGATCGCGGCGACGCCAGAAAAGCTCTATGAAGTTTTCGCGCTCCTCGTCCGTCTGGAGCTTTTTGAAGGCGGTGCGCTCCTGGTCTGTGATGATGTAAGCCACATCCTTTTCGAGCCAATCCTTGTAGGCTTTCTTCAGTTCGGGCTTCTGGTTGCGTCCCTCGCGCCGGGGCTGGTCCTGCGCAAAGGCTGGAACTGCGAGCGCCAGAGCGAAGAGAGCAACGAGCACGAGGCGTAAAAATTTCTGGTTTGACATAGCTTAAAACTCCTGTAGCAAATCGAAAGAAAGCCAAACTTTCTGAGCAAAAGCCAGATGCTATTGTTCAGAACCGGCGCATTAAACCAGATTGTTCGAGAACCACTTCAAGGCTAAACATTCAGGCTTTGCGAGACTTTAGACGGGACATGACCGTCCTAGTTAAAGACGGATTTTACGGTCTCGCTCAGAACAGAGTCAAGATGCGATTGAGTGGGGCAAAGTTGCCCGCTAAAGAAGGTAAAAGGTAAAAGGAAAAGGGTAAAAGTGGAGGATAAAAGATGCGCTCTTCTTTTTTACCTTTTGCCTTTTACCTTTTACCTTCTTACTTCCCTTCGTCTCTCCCTCCCGAATATCCAGGCTATGAAGATTGAGACGATGTAGAGGACTATCATGGGGGCTGCGAAGAGTAGCATGTTGGGGACATCGTTTGTGGGTGAAAGAATTGCTGCTGCAATCAGTATGACTATCAGAGCGCCGCGCCAGTGCCGAACGAGAAAACGCGCCGAAACGAGTCCGATGCGCGAGAGCACGTAAGTGATGGCGGGCATCTGAAAGACCACGCCCATTGCGAGCATGACGAGGATGATGAAATCGAAATAGTCCGAGGCGTTTAAGTAGAGACGAAAATCCTGTCCCAGGCCCAGAAGATATTTGGCCGCCGGAGGGAAGATAACCAGATAAGCGAAGGCCGCGCCGATGACAAATGAGATGCTTGAGAGAAGCACGAAGGGGAGCGCGTAGCGCCGTTCGTGCGGGTAGAGGCCGGGCGAGATGAACGCCCAGATTTGCCAGAGCAGAAAGGGAACTGCCAAAGCTATGGACGTGTAGATTGAGACCTTCACGTAGAGCGCGAAAGGCTCCATTGCGGTCGTCACCACAAGCTTGCCTTCGTTGCCCGGCCCTGTGTCCGGCTTCGCGTTAAGATCAACGGGCAGGCGCACGCCCGCAGGGATGATTGTGTTGCCTGAATAAAGCGGCTCGTCCGTATAAAGTGCCATACGCCCTTGCGGGTCGTCCGGGATTTTCGTGACCTTAGCCTGCACGGATGCTCCCGGCGGAATCGTGCTAGAACCCAATCTGGTCGGCTCGGAAAAAACAAAACGTCCCTTGTCGTTCTCTTTCAGAGTGCTGAAGGGCAGTATGGTCTCTCCGCCTTTGAGACCCGCAAGGTTGAATTTGCGTTGTTGCGCTTCGGCGAGCGCGCGTTGGACCGGGATGGCTAGAAAGTTGTAGATGTAGTCGGAGACGAACCAGCAGGCGAAGAAGGCTACGAAGATGAAGGCTACGGACCGAATGATGCGGCTGCGCAACTCGTCCAGATGTTCAAGGAAAGACATCTGCCCGCCGGGTTCTTCCTCGACGCGAGCCTTCTTCTCTTTCGTCTTCGAGCGTATGCCTAAAAGAGTTGCCATCCGGGGTTGAGCTTAAATTTCTCTACAGCCAGTCGCGCTTGCGCGTGGGCTGTTGCGGCGCGGGAGCGTCCGATTTTGATGTTGATGAACTACTGCGTGCGACCGCCGCACGGTCTGTTGATGGTTCTAACGTTGCGGAAGAGTCTGCGGCGGCTTGTGCGCTCTCGCCTGCTTCAAGAACTGCGTAGCTTCGGTCTCTGTTCTCAGCAAGTATTGAGCGGTCTTCGGGCAGCATCGCTTCGCCTATAATCGCTTCCTTGATAGCGCCCTCGCGCGCGACCTCTTTCTCCCACGTCTGCTTGAAGTCTTCCGATGCGCGTCGGAAATCGGCCAGACTCTTGCCGAGTTGGCGGCTCAGTTGCGGAAGTTTTCGCGGGCCGAAGACTATCAGAGCGACCACTAAGATAAGCAGAAGCTCGCTCGTGCCCAGCGTCTCGAAGATGAATAGAAACACCTTTGTCTTAACCCGCTCTCTTTCGGAAACTCAAAAGATGCACGCACTCATGTCAAAGGTTTGACGAAGGACGCGCTTCGTAAGTTCATAAAAATTCTACGCGTCGCACAAGTTCCAGGCAAGCGGGAAAGAACAGGAGGCAGAAGGCAGTAGGCAGAAGGCAGCCGGTTCAGGGTTGACGAAGGGCGCGTTTTACAGCTAACCCTACGCTCAACGAGCTAATACCGACTGCCTTCTGCCTACTGCCTTCTGCCTACTTCTTTAATGTCCCCAGCCCTCGCACTTGGCGAGTTCCTTGTTGGTCACATCCCAGTGCGTGTGGTCCTTGCACATAGTCACGTCTTCTATAACGCAGGCGTCGCCGTCTTCGTCAACGATCTTGATGTCGTAATGGCCGCACGGAATACTGTGCAGCGTGAACGAGCCGCCGCCAGCTTTGATGACATGATCGCCTAACTGGTCCGGACCCCAAGTGTCCTTGTGCGTCGGCGATAGAAAGAGTTGATGTATGTCCCAATCGGAATGGTTCACGACCATGAACTCTGCCCTCTGCGCGCCTGCTACTCCAGCGTGCGAAGCCATAGGCATAACCATCATAGTGAGCGCGGCCAGGACTGCCGCGAGAAGCGCAATACGGGGGACGAACTGTTTCTTCATTACCGGCAAACTTCCTTTCAAAGCAGATGGGTAAAACAAACTGGGCGCGATATTACACTCGGCGGCTCTTTCTGACAATAGCAGGAGCAAGAATGAAGTATGAAGCAAAGAAAGAGAGCAACAAGATTATTTCCTGCCCTCTGTTTTTACTTCCGCCTTCCGCCTTCATCCTTGCTTTTCGCCTGTATAGTCTGGCGGATAGTAGATAACTTCGACAGCGTTTCCACCAACGCCCTTTGTGTAGAAGGAGACGGAGCGATCTCTATGCTCATGAACGGGGCGACCTTCGCGCGCCGCAGCCCGTTCTAAATCTTCGCGCGATTCAACGCGCAGGCCAAGATGAGGCGGATGCTTCGAGCCTCGACCCAGGAGCGCTATGCCGAAGCCGCGCGCGTCCCTGAGCATAGCCCAGTCGTGATAAAGAGTCTCAAGGCGAAAGCCCATGCGCTCGTACTCCGCAACGTCTCTCTCTAAATCTTCCGACTTGACCGCAATGTGATCCATCACAGCCGCGAAACGTGAGTCCCTTTGCTCTTTAATCTCTTGCATCACTCTCTCCATTGTGGATTTCGGATTTCGGAATGCGGATTGAAAAGAAAATCGTTATTGCTCTTTCTTAAATCCGCATTCCGAAATCCGAAACCCGAAATCGTCTGACTATTCTTTCCATCCCTCGCCGTAGCGTTCGCTATAGACGATGCGATTAAGCTCGAAGCGCCCAGGGTAGGCTTTCTCAGGCCCTGCGCCGCGACCTATGGCAATCATGGCGCAGACTTCCGCTTCGTCTGGAATGTCGAACTCGCGCTTTACGCCAGCAGGGTCGAAGCCTTCCATAGGCCCTGTGTCGAAACCGTAAGACTCTGCGACGAGCATCAGTGTCGTGAAGGCTATCATCGCGTGGCGATGAACCCACACGTCCATCTTTTGCATCCCGGTTATAAACTGTAGCGCGCCGTCTCTGGCCTGCTCCCACGCGTCAACCTTTCCTGCGCCGCGCTTTGCGCCTTCCAGGAAAACCTCATCTGCGCGCTCCTTCCATTCATCTTTCATTCCCAGACAAATGATGACGACAGGAGCTTCCGCGATCTTCGGCTGATTGAACGCGACCTTCTGTAGCCGCTTACGATTCTCCTCATCTCGCACGACCACGAAGCGCCAGGGTTGCAGGTTGTAGCCTGAAGGAGCTTGCCCCGCTAAACTCAATATGGCGTTCAAATATTCTTCGGGCACTTCCTCATTCGTGAAGTGCATGCTCGCGCGGCGGTCCAGAAGCACCTGCGTTATCGGCTTCAAAGGCTCGCCGTTCGGTTGCGTCTTAGGAAAATTCGTAGGCTTGTCCTTCATCCCCTGCCCCTCCCTGAATTGTTGCTGGTTGAATTTTGGTGATTGTAGCAGAAACGGTTGTCAGTTGTCCGTCGTCAGTTGTTCGCTTTTGTTAGTTGAGCGTTATCTTTCACGCGACCGGCTTATAAAGAGAAACAGCTGACAACTGACGACGGACAACTGACAACTAATCATTGCATTGGCGTTTGCTCTGGCAGCACTAATCCCCTATCATCTTGGGCGCGAGAAGCGATTGCTCTCGACCTCAATTAAGGAAAGAATTTTAATGAAGTATAGAAATCTAATTTACGCTCTTCTCGTCGGCCTGGCTTTTCCCGCTTCGATTGTATTGGCGCAGAGAACGCGACAGGGAACGACGCCGCAGCAGCCTACGACGAGGACTACAACACCCGCCAAACCTTCTGCCACGCCGCAGACTACGCAGAGGCAGACAACCACCGCAGCGCCCGGCGCGCTCGCTACAGTCAACGGGCAACCGATCACACTAGCAGACCTTGACCCGCAGGTGCGCCAGGTTGTCGAAGACCTTAATAAGAAGATGCCGGAGTTGCGCAAGGACGCGCTCGATGCGCGAATCAACACGCTGCTTCTTGAGAACGAGGCGCAGAAGCGCAAGGTGACATTGGAGCAGTTGATGGATGCCGAGGTCAACAATAAGATCAAAGACCCTACGGACGCGGAGATTCAAGCCGTCTATGACGCCAACCGCCAGCAGGTAGCAAATGCGGACCTTGCAACTGTTCGCCCACAGATCATCGCTTATCTCAGAAATCAGCAGGCGCAGAAACTCTCCGATGCCTTTATACAGAGCCTACGCCAGACGCACACGGTCACGATGGGAACGGTTGATGTCAATGCGCCGAATCTTCCTTCTTCGGCTGTGCTCGCAACCGTTGACGGCAAGCCCATCACCGTGAGCGATTTTAATGAGCGGCTGAAACCTTACCTCTATAAGTTGCAGCACGAAATCTACGATGGCGAGATGCACGCGCTCGACATGAGGATCAACGAGATGCTGCTCGACGCGGAAGCCAAGCGGCAGAACAAGACGCCTGAAGATATTTACAAAGCTGAAGTCGGAAGCAAAGCGCACGAGCCAACGGACGCGGAGGTAACTAAATTCTATAATGACAACAAGGCGCGTATTCAGGGCGATCTGGCGAGTGTGCGCAAGGACATAGTTGATCTTCTAACAGCGCAGCAACTCAACCGCCTTGAATCGGAGTTCGCGCAGCGTCTTCGCGCGAGCGCAAACGTTCAAATCTTTCTGAAAGAGCCGCAGCCTCCAATCCTTGCAATCAGCACGAGCGATAGCCCCGCACGCGGAGACATAAGCGCGCCCGTTACAATCGTAGAGTTCACAGACTTTCAATGCTCGGCCTGCGCAGCCATGTATCCGGTGATCGAGGATGCGATTAAGACTTACGGCAACCGCGTGCGGCTCGTCGTGCGCAACTTCCCGCTCTCAATGCACCCGAACGCGCGCAAGGCTGCCGAGGCTGCGAGCGCCGCAAACGCGCAGGGCAAATTTTTCGAGTACATTGCCGTACTCTTCAGGAATCAAACGGCACTGGACAACGCGTCTTTGAAAAAATACGCGAGCGATCTCGGACTAGACCGTGCGCGCTTCGATGCTGCGCTCGACAGCGGTCAGTACGCGGCGCGCGTGAGCCATGATGTTGAAGAAGGTGAAGCCTACGGCGTCGAAGCGACTCCGACCATCTTCATCAACGGCATGATGCTTAGAAATATGACTTCAGAAGGACTGCACGCGGCAATCGAAAGCGCGCTTGCCGCAAAGACCGCAACGCCGCAGAGAAATGCATCGAGATGAAAGGCAGAATTCAGAATCCAGAAGCCAGAATTCGGAAGGGGATAAGGCCACAAATCCATTTTGTTTCTCTTTCCATTCTGACTCCTGACTTCTGGATTCTGACTCCTGCTTCTCTTATTGTCCTGCTCCTGCTCACAAGTCTCTTCGGGCTTGCTCAATCAAACGGCCCGGCGGATGAAGTTCCCGTTTACACTTACGAAGTGGTCAACAGTTGGCCTCACCTTAGAAGCCACTTCACTCAAGGACTTGTCTATTACGACGGACATCTTTACGAGAGCACAGGGCAGTACGGCTCGTCGCTTCTTTGCCTCCTCGATCTCAAAACCGGCGAGGTGAAGAAGAAGGTTGACGTTGACCGCGAGTATTTCGCCGAAGGCATGACTATCCTGGGCGGAAAGATTTATCAACTGACCTGGCAGGCGCACAAGGGTTTTATCTACGACCTTAAAGATTTTAAGCGACTCGGCGAGTTCAATTACGATGGTGAAGGCTGGGGGCTGACAAACGACGGAGCCGCGTTGATTATGAGCGATGGCACACAGCACATTCGCTTCATAGACCCTGCGACGTTTCGCGTCCTGCGCACTATAGATGTTCTGGATCAGGGAAAGCCGCTGCTTGATCTGAACGAGCTTGAGTACATCAAGGGCGAAATCTACGCGAACATCTGGCACTCGGATCGTATAGTTCGCATAGACCCAAAATCTGGAAAAATCCTGGCGTGGATTGATCTCACAGGACTTCGCAGGCCGGAGGATGCGGACAACGAGGACAATGTGCTGAACGGCATCGCCTACGACTCGAAGAATGATCGTCTCTTTGTCACGGGCAAGCGCTGGTCAAAGCTCTACGAGATTCGGCTGGTGAGAAAGTAAATGCAAAATTAAGAATTAAAAATGCAAAATGGATGATGAAAGGTTCGCCCTCTGCATTCAATTTTACATTTTAATTTTGCATTTTTAATTCCTCAATGGACTCAAATCACATCTCCAAAGATAACCTGCATTATCGCTATCTTGCCGATGCCATGCCGCAGATTGTCTGGACCGCGCGGCCAGATGGTTATGTGGACTACTACAATCAGCGCTGGTTCGATTACACAGGATTGACAAAAGAGCAGACGGAAGGCTGGGGCTGGCAGCATGTGGTTCATCAGGATGATGTCGAGCGGTGTCTGCGGCGGTGGGCAAGAGCGGTCGTGACCGGAGAAATTTACGAGATAGAGTATCGCTTCCGTCGCGCGTCGGACGCATCTTATCGCTGGCACTTAGGTCGCGCAGTGCCTATGCGCGATCATGCTGGCGAGATAGTCAAGTGGTTCGGCACATGCACGGATATTGACGATCATAAGCGCGCGGAAGAGGCTCTCAGATTCATAGTCGAAGCGAGCGGCATACTCGCTTCCTCGCTCGATTATGAAACGACGCTCAAGAACGTCGCAGAGCTTTCAGTGCCAAGGCTTGCGGACTGGTGCGTGGTCCACACAATCGAGGAGGACGAAAAACTTCACCAACTCGCCGCAGCGCACACTGACCCCGCGAAGCTTAATCTTCTAAGAGAGATAAATCGTCGTTACCCGGCGGGACTCGACAGCGCGCACAGCTACCCGCTCGTCGTAAGAACGGGCGAGCCTGAGTTGATCTCTGAGATTACGGACGAAAAGCTTGCGCGCGTTTCGCGGGATGAAGAGCACCTGCGGCTGCTCAGTGAGCTTGGGTTGAAATCAACTCTGTGCGTTCCGCTAAAGGCGCGCGGGCGCACACTCGGCGCAATCACCTTTGCGACCGCCGAATCCGGGCGCATATACAACGAATCCGATCTTGCGCTAGCAGAAAATTTAGCGCACCGTGCGGCGACTGCTGTGGACAACGCGCGGCTTTATCAAGAGGCGCAGAGAGCCAATCGCGCGAAGGACGAATTTCTCGCAACTCTCTCGCACGAATTGCGAACACCCCTGACGCCGATCATAGGCTGGGTTCACATGATTCGCGGCGGGATGTTGAAGGGCGACGATATGGATCGCGGCCTCAGTGTCGTTGAGAAGAATTCTCAAACCCTGACGCGACTCATAAACGATCTGCTGGACATGTCCGCAATCATAAGCGGGAAGATGCGTATTGAGAAAGTTCCCGTTCCGCTCGACGCGATTCTAAAAGAGGCCGTTGAAACTGTCCGCCCGTCGGCGGAGCGTCGCGGCATAATTCTCGAAGTTAATAATTGCGATGACTCTCAGGTCATCATCAACGGCGACCGGACGCGGCTCGTTCAAAGCTTCTGGAACATTCTTGTAAACGCCGTAAAATTCTCGAACGACCACGGGCGCATTCGCGTCGCTTGCGAAACGGATGAAAGGGAAGCGCGCGTCACAGTCGAAGACGAAGGGCATGGGATTACAGCGGATTTTCTGCCCCTCGTCTTCGAGCGTTTCCGGCAGGAGGATAGTTCAAAGACAAGGTTGCACGGAGGACTTGGCATCGGACTCGCTCTCGTCAAAAGTTAGATTCGCCAGACACTCTGGAGTTATTGCATAAGGCTCTCAAAAAGCGCGGCTACAATGTGAAGTCCTGCGCGTCAGCCGAAGAAGCTTTGCGCGCGGCCTCGTCTCGTCAATACGACATAGTTATATCTGACATAGGGATGCCTGAAACGAACGGCTACGAATTGATAGAGCGCCTGCGCCTGCTCCCGCACATGAGCGACGTTCCGGCGATAGCTCTTTCAGGCTACGTCACGCGCCGAGACGTTGAAGCAGCGCTCGCCGCAGGCTTTGACGCGCACATAGCAAAGCCCACAGACCCCGCAACATTGATAGAAGAGATTGAGCGGAGACTGCAAAGAAAATGATGAATTGAGAACTGCCAGCTTTTTCGCTCTTGGCATTATCGCTCGGTTTGAGATAGAGTAACGCGAATACGAAAACGAAACTTTAGGTCCACATCTGTCAAGCTAGCGTTCCACGAAGAGGATAAGCCCCGATGCAAGTAATTCTTATGCCTCCCTCTTTTAATTACCTCGCTGCCGTGTATCAGATGCCATCGCCATCCCGCGTTCTGGCGGGCAATGATGGTTCGCCTCCAACAGATGCGATGCCTGTGGAGGATTTTTCTGAAGAGACTAAGCGCGAGAGGCCGCACGCCCTGGTAGTTGACGATGCGCCGGACGTGACGGAGATGATCGCAATGTTTCTGGAGCACGCTGGCTACCATGCGGTCATGGCCTTCTCAGCCCCGGAAGCTTTGGAAACGGCGCGACAAAACCATTTTGAAGTCGTAGTCTCCGACATAGGAATGCCCGGCATGAACGGCTACGAGTTGGCCGAAGCCCTGCGCGCACTGCCCGATTACGAGCACGTCCCCTTGATAGCCGTGACGGGCTTCTCTGTTTACGATGATCGCGGACGCGCGCTCGAATCCGGCTTCAACGCACACATGACCAAGCCCATCAACCCCATGACACTCCTCGATCTGATTAAGAACTTAAGGGAAGGAGAGAATGAGGGATGAGGGCGGCAGCGATGAGGGATTAATGAAAAGAAAGACATTTCTTTTTTCTTTACTTCATTCCTCATCGCTGCCGCCCTCATCCCTTCGCTTATGGTCGAGGGTGCGAAGAGACGCGTGGGGTTCTTTAATGGTGAGACGACCATACAGGCTGTCTTTCTGGTCTTCGGCGCAATCGTAATAGGTCTTGTAATACGCAAGCTGCAATACGCTTCGCAGGCGATCTGCTGCGGCGACTTTGACGGCTACTATCACATCAAGTGGAGCAGTCTGCTCTGGGAGGGAATGCGGCAGGGGCATTTCCCGCCAAAGTTTATCTGGTTGCCGCTCACCACACTCAACCCGAACGATTATGTTGACCATCACCTGCTCTTCCACTTCCTACAGATTCCTTTTACATGGTCCGGCGACCTTCGCGCAGGAGCGAAAGCAGCCTCCTGGCTCTTCGCAACGCTCGCGGTTCTCTCCTGCTACTGGCTGATGCTGCGTTATCGCATACGCCACGCACTCATCTGGTTAGTCGCGCTTCTTGCCTGCTCCGCGCCCTTTCTTTATCGGCTGAACATGGCGAAAGCGCCGCCCGTCGCAATCATCTTCACGGTCATAGGCATCTATCTTCTGTTCGAGAAGAAATATCTCCTGCTTCTGCCGCTCGCGTTTCTATTCGTGTGGGCTTATAGCCTCTTCATAATCCTGACGGGCATGGCCGTCATATGGACTCTGGTGATTGCGTGGACCGAAAGGAGATTCGATTGGCGGCCTCTTGTTTGGACCGTTATGGGAACAATCGCGGGGCTTGTAATCAATCCCTATTTTCCGAAAGACATTTCGCTCTTCGTAGAACACTTTTTGATTAAAGCGACGCTCTCAGGCTTCACAACAGAAGTTGGAAACGAATGGTATCCATATGAAAGTTGGTACTTGCTCTTAAACTGCGGCGTAGCTTTCATCTCTATGGTCGTGGGCTACGTCGCTTACGACTCAGCGGACCGACAGCGCTCCGCTCGCTCACTCTTCCTGCTGCTCTTCTCGACCGTCCTGATGATAGCCAGCTTCCGCTCGCGCCGCTGGGTTGAATATTGGCCGCCCTTCGCAATTCTGTTTGCGGCCTTCACGCTCAAGCCTATTCTTGAAGGCGTTCGCGCACACTTTACACGGCTGCCGAGCGATGTGATGGAAGAGCTAAAACCTTTTCTCGATAGGCATGAACTGTCCGGCGAAGCTGAAACAGAGCGTCGTAGAGATTTCTGGAAAGAGATCGAAATTGCGGCTGTAGGCATCGCTCTGGGATTGGCAGCCTACTTCATCTTCAAGCAGTTCGCTTACCCGCCGCCCGACGTGTCGCGCCTGGCTGCGCTCAAGGCTCTAAAATTCATCATAGCCGCAGTCGTCACCATTTCGTGCCTCTGCGCCTACGTCCTCTGGCGTCGAAGCTTGATGAAGACTTTTACAGTCATTCTAGTTGCGATGCTCATCATCGTCTTGAACTTCAACCTGCACGAGACCAGAAAAGAAATAGCCGGAGACGCGGAGCCGGACCATTACGAAGCATCTATGGCCTGGATTCGTGAGAACGTCCCGCAGGGCGAGATGATTTTTAGCACGGACTGGGATGATTTCCCGAAGATGTTCTACTACGACACGAAGCACACTTATGTCTCCGGCCTCGATCCAACGTACTTGCTGGACCGCGACAATCAACTGAAGCGCGACCCATCGCTTGCGGAGCTTTATAAAAACATCACGCTCGGCAAGGATGTCACGATCAACAACGAGAGGAAAGAGTATGGCCCCGTCATACGCGAAAGGTTCGGCGCGCGTTACGTCTTCTCGGACAACGACCACGAAGATTTCATAGGCCGTGCCTTAGATAGCGGCTGGTTTGAAGAGGTTCACATATACACCTTCGAGCGCAAGGACGGTCGTGCGTTCACTCAAAAAGAGATAGACACGATTGAGAAGACCGCGCCCGCTGAGCTTAACAACTGGACGTTGATAACGGGAGGCCGTCGTTTGGTCTCAGGCGCTACGCGCGACATGATGTGCACGGATGTAAATGGATTGTGCGACCAGTTCGTCGTCAACAAAGACCTTGACAGCACAGTGCTAAGGATACGCGACCAGAAGGGACAGCCGCCCGAAGAATCCAAAGATGAAGGCGACGAAGGCGACGACAATGATAACGGCGGTGATGAGCAAGGCAATCAGTAGATTTCGGATTGCGGATTAATGAAGACGAGAGCGCCTTGCTTTTCAATCTGAAATCCGCATTCCGCAATCATTACTGTGTTGTTGCTCCTTGCGAGGATTGAGCTAATGTTCTCTCCAGCGCAGAAGTGAGCATTTGAAGCCCGCGCTCGCCCGCAGCGAAGCTCCTCAGTTTTCCTTCGGCATCGAACAGGTAATAAGCGGGCACGTATCCGTTCTCGTTCTGAAAAGCGTCGCGTAGCTTGTGCTGGTTATCAACCGCGCAAGGCTCTGTGATGTTGTACTTCGCAACAGCTTCGCGCACGGCTTCAACGTCAGTATCAGCTTCGTAGCGCGGCATGTGAATGGCTATGACGCGCAATCCCGCGTCAAAGTGTTTGTCGCGCCACTCCCCTACGCGCTCCATATTGTCCTTGCAGATGCCACAACTCACGGACCAGAAATGCACCAACGTAGGATGACCCTTCGCTTCCGTCTCCGCATGAGCCTGCGTAGCACCGAACCACTCGGTCGCCCCGTCAAGCTGCGGCATCTCTGTCCCAATCCTCATTGGCATAATCAGTTTTCAGTTTTCAGTTTCCGGTTTTCAGTCTTTAACTCAAAACTGAAAACCGGAAACTGAAAACTCCCTTTCACGCTTTTATCGTCTCCTGCCCCGGCTTCCATTCGGCCTGGCAGAGTCCGCCGGTCTGAAGTGCCTGAATGACGCGAAGTGTCTCTTCGGCTGAGCGGCCAATGTTGAGATCGTGAATCACCTTGTAGCGAAGTATGCCTTCTGGATCAATCACGAAGAGGCCGCGAAGAGCTATGCCCTTGTCTTCGATCAACACGCCGTAATCGCGCGCGACCTGCTTGGTCGAATCCGACGCGAGCGGGTATTTCAAATCCGCCACGCCGCCTTTGTCGCGCGGCGTGTTAATCCATGCGCGATGTGAATAGACAGAGTCGGTCGAGACACCAATGATGTCCGCGCCAATCCCTTTGAAATCTTCGTAGCGGTCGCTGAACGTGGTCAACTCTGTCGGGCAGACGAAAGTGAAATCCAGCGGGTAGAACAAGAGCACCAGCCATTGTCCTTTGTAGTCGGAGAGCTTTACGTTCTCATTCAGTTTCTCAAGATTCTTAGTCGAAGCCATGTCGAAATCAGGCGCGGGTTGCCCGACCATAGCTTTCTCAGTTGCTGTTGCTGTCGCTTGCATAATTCTCCATCCCTCTTGATTAATTCTTATTGCGCGACGCGCGGAATCTTAGAGCTTCTCGCCGCGCGTCGCCTTAATTTCAAAACTCGTAAGATTGCATTTCAATCACGGCAACTTGGACACAAACCTCTGAGCGTCAGGTGAATCGTCTCAGGCTTGAAGCGCGTCTTTCTGACAGCCGCGCGAACCAGATCGCTTGAGACGGCCAAGTCAAAATCAACCAGCTTGCCGCAACTCGTGCAGAGCGCGTGATCGTGCCTTTCGGTCACGCGGTCATAGCGGCTCGCGCCGTTGCCGAAACTTATCTCGTGAATCAATCCGGCGTCCTTCAAGTATTTCAGCGAGTTATAGACTGTGGCATAGCTTATAGAAGGCAGACGACAGCGCGCGGCCTCATAAATCTCGCTGGCCGTCATATGGTTCTCGCTCTCGCGTATCACCTGAAGGACAGCATCGCGCTGCCTGGTGAGCGCACGCGCGCCACCCTGATCTCCTTCACCTTGTCTCATGGTTGTTTAAGCTGGAATTAGAATAATTCTAAATTGGAGATTTGTCAAGAGGAAGTTTAGTCAGTGCTGGGAGCGCAGGCGGCTCGCCTGCAAGATTGCTGAAAGCAAGCTCAGTTTTGTTCGCGCTCACGCGCTCAATGCAGGCAAGGATGCCTGCGCTCCCAACTTTTACCAGCGATGATATGCGGGGTGGCCGGGCTTGACTGCGACGAATGTGCCGCGACAGGTGGCGCAGACTTTGTCGTGGGCTATGAGTTCTGCTTCGACGATTGCGCGATCTTCTGTTGATTCTATAACGCGAGCGACGAGTTTGATAGGTCTATCGGTCGGCGTCGGGCGTTTGAGCTTGATTGCGTAATCAGCCGTGACCGTGCAGGGCGGACTATCCTGTTGGTTGCGATTCATCAGATGCCACGCGGCTGTCCAGTTCGAGTGGCAATCCATCAGAGTTCCAATGATGCCGCCGTTGAGCATCCCCGGGTATGCCTCGTGATACTTTTCAGGCTGCCATTCGCACACAACTTCATCGCCTTCAAGCGCGAAGCTGCGAATACGCAATCCCTTCTCGTTCGCAGGACCACAGCCGAAACACTCGTTTCGCGGCGCGTATCTCTCTTGAAGACTCTGTTCCGTCATAGCAATTAGCCACAGATTAGCGCAGATGTACGCGGGTTAGAGATGATTGGATCAACGTGAATCCGCCTTTCATCTCTGGCCTTCGATGTCCGTTCACCAGTTAAGGGTCACGTCAATCGGCTGCGGCAGTCCTTCGATGCTGAGCACAAGGCCATGCTGGTTTGCGACCTGCTCGCTATTCGGAGTCTGGAAAAATATTAGACCGCGACGATGACGCCCTACGTCTAGCGGAGCGCTCAAGTCGAAAGCGTGCGTGCTCATATCTTCCTCAAATTTTTTACGTGCCTTCGGATTGTAAAGATATATCTCATCGGTCTTGAGAATGATCGAGACAGTCTGCTTGATGGTGCGCGCCTTCCATTCGCGCCCCTCACCATCGCGCAAGTGAAAGCGCACATGCTTGAACGGTAGCGGCGAGCCGCTCTCGTTGCTCATCTCGATTCGGACGGGAAGCAACCCTGCTAGCGGAAGGTTCGCTTCAAACAACTCCTGGCTCTCTTCGTCCGTGAGAAGCGCGACTGCGCGAAGGGTGAAGCCTCCGGCGCTCCGTTCCTTTCCGCCCACGATTGGCGCATCAACTTTCGGCTTGACCTTATAGAGAGAGCCGCCGCAGCTTGCGATTAAAGAAGTCAGCGCAAGCATTAGCAATAATGGCGCGAATCTTTGGAATCTATCTTTCATTATTCCAACCCCTGGCGAGCAAACTCTCTCACGCGCATTTCAAGCGTGTCAACGGAAATGAGCAAAGAGACTATCGAGCGTCACAGCGCACCAATCTTCTTTTCAGCCTTCTTTACTTTTTCGCTTCGCCCGTCACGGTGAACTTTATGTCGTCCGAGCTTTCAGCGAGTCTTCTGTCGTTGCCGTTGTAGGCTTCCACCTTGCATGTGTATGAGCCGGGCGCGAGCGGTTTATCGAGAGTGTAAGAGAGTCCGTCAACGCGCTTATTGATGTAATCGTAGTTAGTCTGAGCGCCCGACGAGATGTCGGCGAAGATGCTCATCTTGTAATAGGCTGCGTCGGGGTAAGCCGCCCATTTCACCTCTATGTTGTTCCCGTCGATTTTTGATCCTGCCTTTGGGTTCAGAACATTCAGATCGCTCTTGAAAAGGTTCGTGTCAGGCGCGAAGAAAGTCTTGTCGGCTTCTATCTTGTACTTGGCCGATTGGACTATGCCGGAAGTTGCGAAGACGTAATAGGGAGTGTTGAAGACTTTTACGGTCAAGCCTTCGTAAATCTTTGGCGGCACGTTCTTAATCAGATATTCACCATTCGCGTCCGTCTTCGTCGTGAAGGTCTCGCCGCTGCATCCATCTACATACTGGCTGAACTTTTCGCAGAGTTTCACTTCGACGCCTTCCACAGGCTTATCGTTATAAAAGACTTTGCCCTGCACGTTGGCCTTGCCCGGCTCGGGCTTCTCTTTCTCCACACCCGTGGCGGAAGAGATTAAGCCATTTGAATCAGGCTCTGCTGAGGTTGGAGTTGCTCCAGTCGCAGTTGCGTTTGCGCTGGCGGCTTTGTTCGAGTTCGCTTCGTTGGAAGATTTGTTGCAGCCCGATATGAAGATAAAAGCTGGCAGTATGGCGGCGACAATCGCTCTGCCTTTTATTGACATCAGATTCTCTCCTTTTACCGTTTGATTCTTACATTCTGTCCAGGCTTAGACTTGAATCCATTCGTCTCGGCCTTGATTAGCTCAAACAATTTTCTGTAGCCAACCTCGAAGATAGGATCATCGAAGCGGCTCAATCTACGGTCCAGCAAATTTACCATAACGGGCGGCACAAAGTTCTCTCTGGGCGTGCCGTTGATATGATTCAATCTCTCTCCGGCATAAGCAACTCCAATCTTCGTCTGCGGCAATTCCAGATTAAAGATGCCGCCGTTCAGACACGCCATTCTCGTTCCTACAATCGTAGCCCTTCTCATTCCATCCAGTCCTATGCCCATGCCTTCGCCCATGCTTGCGGTCCAGCGATTGACCAGCACTACGATTTGAGCTTTATACGTCCAATCGCCTCTTGGCGAAACCTCTTTTGTATATACGGGTGCATGGATTGGCACAACTTGTTGATAACCCATTCGACGATCAATCAGTCGTCCCATGATAGGCTCAGCCACGTCCGTATTGCCGCCTCTTGGTATGTCACGTAAATCAATGATTAAGCCACGACTGGCCCTTACGCCTTCAAGAGCAGAATCAAACTGCGCGACAATCTCCGTCGAGATTAGATCGTTGATTTTGATATAGCCGATCTCACGAGGCAACATCTTCCATTCGACTTTCGGTGTGTACCTGTAATTGTCCACAGTTGTGTGCGTTAGCAAATCCAGTTGATAAATTCTCACTACTCCATTCAGATTTTTGGCCGCAACGACTCTGGGTTTGTCATGCGTTCCCGCAAGTACGGCTCTCAACGCCCAGTTTCTAGCTTCATCATCCGTAGCCTTGAGCGATTTAGGGAGACGACGAGCGACCGATTCTGCGACGCTCACTCCGTTGATTGAAATAATCTCCATGCCTACTTTGAGTCCGGCCTGCTCGGCGCTGAATCCTCTGCGCAGTTCGGTAATGACGGCGCGCTTCCCCCGCCATTCACCCCAGAGGTCAAGGCCAGTCGGGACTAAACGTGTAGAGGTTTTAAGGTTGGTGTTAAGGCTAGTATGATTGTCGTAGAGTTCATCCAGAACTTTTTCGAGCAAGGCAACAAAATCGCTTCGACTCTTAACACCGGCCAGCATTGGGCGATACAACTCTCGGACTTTATTCCAATCCGTCTCTTTCTTATCAAAGTAAGCATAGTTATCGCGCAAAGTTGACCAAAGAAGATCGAAGTCGGAAGTGAATTGCTCCTGCGAAAATGTTTGCTGTGCGCTCGCGCTCGTTGAGATGAGACAAGCTGTAAAGAGAATGGCTAATAGCCTCTGACTTAGAATATTAACTGCCATCTTTTTCTTAACTGAGTGTCACATTACAAACAGACTTACGAACCGCCGGTGCAAAGCTGAACTATTATACGTTGAAAGTATCGTCTTAAGTCCGAATGCACGAGTATTATCGCTCAAGACAGGATTTGGCAATCTCTCTGAGCAGCAGAAGCTTACCATCCCAACAACATTCAAAGCCGCTATCCTTGCTCAGTCAATGTGCCTCGTGCTACCGTTTCCGCTTTATCCTAGAGCGACGGAAACCTTATAAGTACACTATTATGATTAGGTCGTTTCGCGGCACGTACCCGCAGATTCATCCGACAGCATACATTGAAGAGAGCGCGCAGGTAATCGGCGACGTGACCATTGGCGAAGAATCAAGCGTCTGGTTCAATGCAACTGTGCGCGGCGACGTTCACTTCATACGCATAGGCAATCGCACGAACATACAGGACGGCACGGTCATACACGTCTCTAACGGCACGCACGAGACGATTCTTGAAGACGAAGTTACGGTCGGGCATAACGTCACCTTGCACGGCTGTTACGTCGAGCGCGGGTGCTTGATTGGCATAGGCTCGATCGTGATGGACGGCGTTCGCGTAGGCGCGCAGAGTCTGGTTGCGGCAGGCTCATTGCTTTCGCCCGGCACACAGATTCCGCCGCGCTCGCTAGTGATGGGCGTGCCTGCCAGAGTCAAACGTCCGCTCACGGATGAAGAGGTCGCGGGGCTTGAAGTCTTCTGGAAGAACTATGTCGGTTACATAAAGATGTACAGGTCGGAGCAGTCGTAAAGCTTTTTTCAAAATCGGAATTGAAGGAGAATGTGAATGCGTAGTTCCCTCAGAGTTGCAGCAGTTATTCTATTTATGATGACCGTAAGCATCATTGAGATTCGCGCGCAAGGTGCGGACAATAACGCTTCTGTGAACAGCAACAGTTCTGAAAACGCAGCAAGTCAAACGGCAAGCGGTTCGCCTTACCTTTTGAAAAAGGGCGACAACGAATTTGGTATCTGGGGCGGCATGGCGTTCAAGGCTACAACCATCTTCGGCGGATTAAGGGAGGACGAGGCGAGAGGCCGAAAGTTTGTCGTGGCTGCTTTTCGCTACGGACGCACGCTCTTTGCAAACAGGAGTGCGGCTTTGCAGTACACGCTCGATGCGATTCCTCTTGCATTGGCAACGGGAAATCTTGTGGGCAACGTGCAGCCCGCACCGAACGGATCGTTTGCAACGACGGCGCGGCGCGAGAGCACTTATGGAGCGGGCGTAACGCCGCTCGGCTTGCAAGTGGATTTCAGAAACGAGCATCACATCAAACCATTCCTGCACGTCAACGGCGGGCTTCTCGTTTTCACGAAGCCTGTGCCTCTGCCAGACTCTGGAAAATTCTCTTACGTTGGCGAGGCTGGAACGGGCTTGCGAATTTTTACTTCTGACCGCCGCGCTGTAACTCTGGGCGTGCGCTTTCATCACATCTCGAACGGCAACCGCTCAGGCTCGAATCGCGGTCTAAATGAATTTGTGATTTACGCAGGCTTCTCCATCTTCAAGTAATGGCTAACGCTCGTACACAACCTGCGCGCGGGATGCGCGATTTTCTCCCGGCGGATGTTCGTCGGCGCGAGTACGTCATCAGTATAATCAAAGAGGTCTATGAGCGTTACGGCTTCGAGCCATTGGAGACTCCTGCGGTCGAGAACGTTGAAACCTTGATGGGCAAGTATGGCGAAGAAGGGAATCAACTCATCTTCAAAATACTGAAGCGCGGCGAGCACGAGAAGACTGGCGAAGCTGACCTAGCATTGCGATACGATTTGACAGTTCCGCTTGCGCGCGTTGTAGCGGAGTATAGAGATAAACTGCCGAAATTTTTCAAGCGCTACCAGATTCAACCCGTGTGGCGAGCGGACCGGCCTGCGCGCGGGCGATTCCGCGAGTTCTATCAATGCGACGTTGACGCACTCGGCTCGCGCTCCGTTATTGTCGAAACAGAATTGTGCGCGGCTGCAAGCGAAGCGTTGACGAAACTCGGCTTTACCAATTTCACTATTCGTCTGAATCACAGGCAAGCGTTAACGGGCGTGTTGGATGCTGCGGGCGTTGTGGCGGACAAGCACGGCGACGCACTCATCGCTCTGGATAAACTGGACAAGATTGGCGGCGCGGGCGTAGCGCTTGAGCTTTCAGAGCGCGGCATCGCATCTGAATCGGCAGTCAAGCTGCTCTACTTCTTTGAAGGCGTGGCTTCATTGAAACATCCTGCGGAGATAGCGGTCATTGAAGGCGATGAGACCAAGGTTCTTAACAACGCTGTGCTTGGCCGCCTCGTTGAGTTCGTCGGCGATCATGAAGCTGGCGCGCGCGGCATTGACGAGTTGCGTTCAATCATAGAGTTTGCCGAAGCGAGCAATGTTAGCAAGCGAATCAAGATTGATCCTTCATTGGCGCGCGGGCTTT
This sequence comes from Acidobacteriota bacterium, assembly GCA_003222945.1. Classification (GTDB taxonomy): domain Bacteria; phylum Acidobacteriota; class Blastocatellia; order Pyrinomonadales; family Pyrinomonadaceae; genus QHXM01. The sequence continues at coordinate 9,261 of QHXM01000141.1, read as the reverse complement.
CTTACTACACGGGCGCTATCATGGAGATTAACGTGCCTGACCTTGCGGGCAGTCTCGGAGGAGGCGGGCGCTACGATAATCTTGTCGGAATGTTTTCTGGACAAAATGTTCCCGCCTGCGGTTTCTCGCTTGGCCTTGAACGTATCATCGTCGTGATGACAGAGCGCGAGATGTTCCCTGCGGCTCTCGTCTCTGCTCCGGCAGATATGATGGTCACACTCTGGAACGAAGAATCAATCAACGATTCAATCGCGCTCTGTACGGAGCTTCGCAAGGGTGGATTGCGAGTTGACCTATACCCTGAAGCTGACAAACTCGGAAAGCAGTTCAAATATGCTTCGTCGCGCGGAATTCCGTTTGTCGCAATTATTGGTGATGATGAACGCGAGCGCGGTGAAGTGGCGATAAAAAACATGGCGACAGGCGAGCAAAAAAGTATGCCCCGCGATCAGGTGGTCGCAAGTTTGCGCGAAACATTGAGGTAATAATCCATGGACGAAACTCTGGCGAAGCATTATCTAGAAGACTCTATCTCGAACTTTCGCGGCTACAAGAAATTGGCCGAACGCGCTTTTGAGCAAGTGAGCGATGATGAGTTCTTCCGCGCGATTGATGAAGAGTCTAACAGCATAGCCGTCATCATAAAGCACATGGCCGGAAACATGCTCTCGCGCTGGACAGACTTTCTGACAACGGACGGCGAGAAACCGGACCGCAACCGCGACATGGAGTTTGTCATCACAACCTCGACGACTAGAAGTGAGATGATGGAGCGCTGGGAGACGGGCTGGCGCTACACCTTCGACGCCATCGAAACTTTGAAGCCGGAAGACGCGATGAAGACTGTGGTGATTCGCGGCAAAGAGCACACGGTTGTGGAAGCTATCAACCGGCAACTGACGCACTACAGTTATCACATAGGCCAGATAGTCTTCCTCGCAAAGCATTTCAAGTCTGCCGAGTGGAAGAGCCTGAGCATCCCGCGCAACAAGTCCGCAGACTTCAATGCTTATTTGACCGAGAAGGCAACTGAAGACAAAACACCCGGGCATCGCTTCGACGCGGCGCAGGATTTTATAAAAAGCAGGAGTCAGGAGTCAGAATCCAGAAGCCAGAAGGGATAGGGATGGAAGCTGCTTTTACAGATTTTCTTTTATTCTGACTCCTGACTCCTGGATTCTGTATTCCGCTTTTCGTTATGCTCGACCATTTAGGAAATCTGGAACGCACTCATTCATGCGGCGCGCTGCGTGCTGAAGATGTTGGAAAGACTGTTACCTTGATGGGCTGGGTTGCGCGCAGGCGCGACTTCGGACCTTTGACCTTTGTGGACCTGCGCGACCGCGACGGCATCACGCAGGTAGTTTTCAACGAAGAGACCGCGCCTGCCGCTCACGCGAAGGCTAAGGACGTGCGAGGCGAGTATGTGATTGCTGTCACGGGCGAAGTCGTCCTGCGCGCTGAAGGGCAGCGCAACCTCAAGATCGCTACGGGCGAGACGGAAGTGAGCGCACGCGAGATTCTTGTCTTGAACGACGCGCGCACGCCGCCTTTTCAGATTGAGCAGACTTCGGCGGATGCTCTGGCGAGCGAAGACGTGCGCTTGAAGTATCGCTATCTGGACCTGCGACGCCCGCAACTTCAGGCGAACTTGCGACTGCGTCATCGCGTGGTCGCAGAGATTCGACGCTACATGGACGAGCAAGGCTTTACGGAGATAGAGACGCCCATCTTGATTAAGTCAACGCCCGAAGGCGCGCGTGATTACATTGTTCCTTCGCGCATACAGCCCGGAAAGTTCTACGCGCTTCCGCAATCGCCGCAACTCTTCAAACAGCTTTGCATGATCGCTGGCCTTGATAAGTATTATCAGATAGCGCGCTGCTTCCGCGACGAAGATTTACGTGCGGACCGGCAGCCTGAGTTCACACAGTTGGACGTTGAGATGAGCTTTGCCACACCTGAGCAGGTCTATCGTCTCATCGAAGGACTCTTCACACGGGTCTTCCGTCTAGTCGGCGCAGAACTCACTGAGCCGTTTCAACGATTGACTTACGCAGAAGCGATGCGACGCTACGGCTCAGACAAGCCGGACCTTCGATTCGGAATGGAGTTGCAGAATTTGGCGAGCGCGCTCGAAGGCACAACGTTCGCGCCTTTCGCTTCCACGTTGGAGAGCGGGGGCGAAGTCAAAGGCATCGTCGTTGAAGGCGGAGCAACGCTTTCAAGGAAAGTTCTGGACGAGTTGCAGGAGTTTGCGAAACGCTACGGCGCGGGCGCTCTGGCCTGGATTAAGTTGAGCGATGAGACTTCTTCGTCGCTCTTGAAAGCGTTGGGGCAAGAGACGGTCGAGCGCATGGCGAATGCTGCCGGAGCGAAGAAGGGTGATGCTGTTCTCATCGTCGCAGGAAAATCCAAAGTGGTCGCGGCGAGTCTCGGCGCATTGAGAAATGAGGTCGCGCGGCGCGAGCGGTTGATACCTGAGAATGTCTATGCGCCGCTCTGGGTTACGGAGTTTCCCATGTTCGAGTTTCACGAAGACGACGGGCGCTACTACGCCATGCATCATCCTTTCACTTCGCCTTTGGATGAAGACCTGCCGCTCTTGCGCCGCGCTGTCGAAGAGGGAGAGACGCACCTGCTCGGACTTCTTCGCGCGAAGGCTTACGACACGGTTGTTAACGGCATCGAAGCCGCCGGAGGTTCAATTCGTATTCATCAACGCGAAGTGCAGGGGCTTGTCTTCAAGGCTCTGGGGCTGACGATGGAGAAAGCGCGCGAGCGTTTCGGCTTTTTTCTGGACGCGCTGGAATACGGCACGCCTCCGCACGGCGGCATCGCGGCAGGTATCTGGACGAACTTTTGACGAAAGAGAATCTTGAATACCGTGCGATGGCGCGAGAGATTGCGGATAAGTATGTGCGACCCGTTGCGGCGGAGTTGGATAGAACGGCTGAATACCCTTGGTCCGTTGTGCGCGCGTTGCAGGACGCAGGACTCATGGGCGTGTGGATTCCCAAAGAGTATGGCGGGCGCGGCGGCGGCGTGATGAACCTTTGCATCGTGGTCGAAGAGTTGTCGAAGGCTTGCGGCGGTGTGGGCGTGACTTACGCTGTGAACGCGCTCGCGTCGTTTCCAATTTTGGTCGGCGGAACGGAAGAGCAGAAGCAGAAGTATCTGCCGGATGTAGCGCAGGGGAAGACCTTGATGGCTTTCGGACTGTCGGAGAAAGCTGCGGGGTCGGACGCTGGAAGTTTGAAGGCGCGTGCAGAACGCCGCGACGACTTTTATGTTCTGAACGGCGAGAAGAAGTGGAACACGAACGGGAATGCCGCACAGCTTTACACAATCTTCTGCTCAACGAATCCTGAGCGCGGCGGGCGCGGCGTCTCCGCTCTATTGGTAGAGAAAGGAACGCCCGGCTTTGAGATTGGCAAGAAGGAAGACTTGATGGGGATACGCTGTGTGCCCGTGCACGAGCTAAACTTTAATGATTGCTACGTGCCTGCGGAGAATCTTCTTGGTGGTAAAGAAGGTCACGGCTTCAAGCACGCGATGATGACGCTTGACCTTGCGCGTCCCGGTGTCGCTGCGCAGGCGTTAGGTTTGGCGCAGGGCGCGCTCGATCTGGCTGTCGAGTACACTATGGAGCGTCAGCAGTTCGGACAATCGGTTGCGTCGTTTCAGGGCATTCAGTGGATGCTTGCGGACATGGCTACGAAGGTTGAGGCCGCGCGCCAGCTTGTCTATGCTTCCGCGCGTGCGATTGACGCGGGCGCTAAGAACGTCTCGAAGATTGCGGCGATGGGCAAAGTCTTCGCCACAGACGTTGCGATGAGTGTGACTACAGACGCCGTGCAGCTTTTCGGCGGCTACGGCTACTGCAAAGATTACCCGATTGAAAAGTATATGCGCGACGCCAAGATCACGCAGATTTACGAGGGCACGAACCAGATTCAGCGCCTGGTGATTGGGCGAAGCCTGATTAAAGAGGCAGCCGCCGCGAAGCCTCGTGCGGAAGCCGCCGAAGCATGAAGCTAAGGAGAGAGACGATGGCGAAAAATTATCTGTTCATCGCAGCATTGTGCGCAGTCAAACCTGACGACGCATTCCAGAGTAGTATTGAAGAAGATGGGTCAACCACTTTCGTCAGCGAAGTGCAGCTTGAACACAAAACGAAAATAGAGACTTCGATCAGGATCGTCCCGACCGCGCTGGTGGCCTCGACGGTCTCAGAAGCAAAGGAGATGGCGCTTGAGATCGTCAAGCGAAAATATCCAGTCAAGGATGGTTGGCTCGGCCACTCTGTCGAATTGGTCATCATGGAAAAAGAGAAGATGTTGAGCATCCTACCTATGCTTTCAAAAGGTGGGACGGTCGAAACGGACAACGGCGCGGCGAAGCAGGAACGCTTGATGTAACGCATGGTCAAGTTGCGTGCGGTTCATATCGAAGAGATGCTTGCTCACGCGCGCGAGGCGAGTCCGAGTGAATGCTGCGGACTTGTTGGCGGAAGACTTGAGAGGGCGCAAAGCGTTTATCGTCTTCGCAACGTCGCCTCTGACGCGCTCGTCGGTTACGAGGCTGCTCCAGAAGAGTTGTTCGCCGCTCAACGCTCTATGCGCGAGCGCGGCGAGGAACTTCTTGGAATCTATCATTCACACCCGCGAGCGCGCGAGCCTGTCCCTTCAGAAACAGACGTTCGCCTCGCTTACTACCCTTCAGCCATCTATTTTATAATTGGTCTCAGCGCAGAGAGTGAAATCTTGCGCGCGTTTCGCATTTCGGAGCGCGATGGACATTGGGAAAGAGTCGAATACACGATTGCGTATGATTGAGAATGTGCGAACAGGCGGCGTGCGATTTTCGTAAGTAGTTTCCGGCAATGAAACCGATGAAAGAGAGAAAGAAGAGTAAGTATGACACGAATCCGCTCGACACGGATTACGCTAAGCGCGCAGACGACGAGTGGGGCGCTGAACGCAAGGCTGAGCCGGAGACTAAAGAGCACTGGCCTTCCGAGGCTCCCACGAAGCGCTACGACTCTTCCATACCTTTCTCTTATCCTTCGATAAATGTTCCTCCGAGCTATCCTCCGAAACGCGCCGAAGATGCGGCAGAGATTCGTGATTCGCAAAAAGCGCCTTCTTTAAGGCGCGTTGTGCCCGGCTTGAACTTACCTGAGAACGTTACGCTTGCTCTCGCTTACGCTCCTTTCTTCATAGGCGCTGTCGGCGCAGGGTTAGAACTATTTCTTACGCCGCGAACCGAAACGCGCGCACGCTTTCATGCGTCCCAAGCTTTGGCCTTGCATCTGGCCGCGATCCTTATAAACCAAATCTTCAACCTCATAGGCGACATAACGGGAACGACCATCGGCGGAAAAATCTTCTTTGCTGCTTCGACAGTCTTCTTCATCGTCGCAATGATCCGCGTGTGGAAAGGCGAACATCTTCACGTCGCAGCCGCAGACGCGCCCGCTAGCTGGCTCAACGAGCGCATTGACCCGCAGAAGCTTCAAAAGAAAAAGTAACGCGCACACTTCTACGCTTCTGTGTTAATCTCTAGCTCGCGTTTCCCCGCGCCTGTAATTTCGGTTCGACACGGCTTAAAGATTTTCGCAATTGATGAAGAGAAAACTTTTCGTCCTGCTTCTCACGCTCGCGGTTTTGGCGAGTCAGCTTTTGGCTTCGAGTGAAGTCAAAGCACAGCGACGGCGACGCAGCTTTCCGCCCGTCAGTTCAAACTACCTGACCACGCGCTTCAACCAGATCGCGGATGAATACCTGAAGGGCTATTACAGTTTCAATCCTACGGAAGCGACCGCTGCGGGCTTGCACGAATACGACTCGCGGCTTGAATCCAGAAGCAAGGACGGGATCGCACGCGAAGTCCGACGCCTACGCGACACCGTCAGCCTGCTCATGCGAATTAGCCCGGCAGCGCTCGCGGAAGATGCCCGCTATGATTATCTTGTGCTTCTCTCGCACGCCCGCTCCCAGCTTCTTGAACTTCAGGATATACGCATGTGGCAGCGCGACCCTAACCTCTATAATCGTCTCGCAGCCGCAAGCGTTGACAACATTCTCAAGCGCAACTACGCGCCCGTAGAACAACGCTTGAGCGCCGTATTATCGCGCGAGCGCGAGATTGAAAGGCTGCTCAGTGAAGCCCGCGCCAATCTTGAATCTCCGCCGCGCATCTACACGGAGACTGCAATCGCTCAGGTGCGCGGAAGCATTGATTACTTCTCGCGCGTAGTTCCGCAGATGATCGAGCGCGCAGGCGGCTCACGACTAAATGCCGCGCGCAAGAGCGAGTTTGAGACAACGAACAACTCTGTCATAAACGCTCTGCGCTCTTTCGACGAATGGCTCTCGAATAATCTGCTCCCACGCTCAAACGGAAACTTTGCCATCGGTGAAGAGAACTATCGCCGCAAGCTTCTATACGACGAGATGGTCGAGACTCCCATCGCGCAACTCATAGCCGAAGGTGAGCGTGAGTTGCGCCGCACGCAGGAAGAGATGCGCTTGCTTGCGGAAGAGATAGCGCCGGGCAGAAACATTCAAACCGTGCTTCGCTCTCTTGGACAAAATCATCCGGCAGCCGATGGACTCGTGGGCGACACGCGCGCTGAGCTTGACCGCATACGAGCTTTCGTCCGCACGAAAAATATTATGACGCCTCCCATGAGCGAGAACCTTACGGTTGCGGAAACTCCTGAATATGCGCGCTCGACTAGCTTCGCTTCCATGGATGCGCCGGGCGCATTCGAGCGCGTTGCTACAGAAAGCTACTTTTATGTGACGCCGCCCGACCCGCAGTGGGATGAGAGAAGAAAGGAAGAGCATCTCAGCTTCTATAATCGTTATTCGCTGCCAATCATAGCCATTCACGAAGTCTATCCGGGACACTACTACCAACACCTTGCTTTGAAGCAGCAGCGCTCGCGCGTTCGTACCGCGCTTGCTTCCGCGAGCTTCGTTGAAGGCTGGGCGCACTACTGCGAGCAGATGATGTTGGACGAAGGTTTCGGCGGCAACAACCCGAAGTTGAGATTCGCGCAATTGAACGCGGCGCTCTTGAGACTGTGCCGTTATCTGGTGGGCTTGCATCTTCACACGCAGGGCATGAGTTACGAGCAGGGCGTTGACTTCTTCATGCGCGAGGGCTATCAGGAGCGCGTCAACGCAGAGCGCGAGGCGAGGCGCGGCACACTCGACCCGACCTATCTGGTTTACACGCTCGGCAAAATGCAGATTATGAAACTGCGTGAAGAGTATCGCGCACGCATGGGAGCGTCATTCAAGCTCGGCGAGTTTCATGATCGGCTATTGAGCTACGGAATGCCGCCCATAAAGATTATTCGACTGGCAATGCTTGGAGAATCGCGCGGCAGTGAGATTGGTTCAGTGAACAGCGTGGACGTTCCGCGCACAGTTGATTTCTCCGTTCTTGCGACGGGTCGCAATAGCGGTTACGAAGGCGCTCGATCTATTCAACTCATCACGAACAGGAATGATTGGCTGAACGCCTGGCGCGTAATCGGCGGTGGAAGCACAGGCTCTATGCCGGAGGTGAGCTTCGACACTCGCGCCATCCTCGTAGTTTATCAGGGACAGAAGCGGACCGGAGGCTACGGAATCTCTATCGTGGAGATTCGACGCGAGGGAACTGCGCTCATTGTTCGCGTCAACGAGCAGACTCCTAAGCCGGGCGAGATGACAACAGAGGTTCTCACTTCGCCCTTCATTGCTGTCTCTATCCCACGCCCGCCCGAAGGAACAGTTATTAAGTTTGACGACGAGGTAAAGAAATTAGAACAAAATCGTAACGTTAATCAGCGAAGGTATCCTGTGCCAAGGTGGTATAGGCGAAAACCCCCTGGTTAAACAGGGCGAACCCGATTGTGGCTCTGTTTCATCAAAAAAGAGCTACCTGAAAGTTGTGTTATTATAGGTAGCAAGAGAGATTCGACGCGCTCTCTCTCCCTGCGCGTGAGTTGGTTGGCAGCAATCAAAAAAGTTTCGGGGGAGACCGAACGCTGGATTTTAGAAAGAGCGGCGCAACCTCGATTCCATAGTCGAGTATTCAGCGCCGCTCTTTTTTTGAATCTTGCAAAGGAATGGAATGCGCTAAACTCGTTTGCATCAAGAGAGGGCGCATATCGGAGGAGGGAGAAGATGAAAACCAAAATTTACAGCCGCGCGCAAACCTTGCTCGTGAGCCTCTTGGCGCTGGCTCTGTTTGCCATGCCGCTCAATGTGACGGCGCAAACCAAGATCGCTTTACACAGCAACAAGTATAGTCCGCAGGACGACGTTAAAGTGGGCCGTCAGGCTGCGGCGGAAGTCGAACAGCAGATGCCTCTGCTGCGCGACTCTGAAGTGGAAAATTATGTCTCAACCATAGGCAATCGCCTCGTCGCTGCGATTCCGCCGGAGTTTCAGCATCCAGAGTTCCACTACTATTTCCGCGTAGTCAATGCAAACGACATTAACGCATTCGCACTTCCGGGCGGTCCGATGTATGTCAATCGCGGAATGATTCAGGCGGCGCGGAACGAGGGAGAGATTGCGGGCGTGATGGCGCACGAACTGAGCCACGTAGCGCTTCGTCACGGAACGGCGCAAGCTACGAAGGCTCAGAAGTATTCCATACTCGCAGGCATACTCGGCGTTGGCGGCGCAGTCCTCGGTGGTCCTGCCGTCGGCCAGGTCCTTCAGGGAAGCGTCGGCGCTTATTTTCTGAAATTCAGCCGCGAGTATGAAACGGAAGCTGACATACTCGGCGCGCAGATAATGGCACGCGCTGGATATGACCCGCACGATCTTGCAAACGTATTCAAGACTCTTGAACAGCAAGGCGGAGGCGGTGGCGGATTCTTAAGCGATCACCCAAGCCCTGCTAATCGTTATGAGCGCATCAATCAGGAAGCGGCGATGCTGCGCGTTCAAAATCCAATACGCGAGTCTGCCGAGTTCGTTCGCGTGCAGCAATTGTTGCGCGGCATGGGTCGCGCTCCGTCATCTGCTGAGATTGCGCGAAGCGGCCAGCGTTATCCGAATCAGGACGGTAACAACTATCCAAACAACAATTATCCCTCAGGCGAGCGCGTGGGCTATCCATCGTCGCGCTATCGCACGTACAACGCGGGCAATCTTTTCCAGTTAAGTTATCCTGACAACTGGCGCGAGGTTGGCGAAGGCAGCAACTCCATCTGGTTCGCGCCCGAAGGGGCTTACGGACAGATTCAGG
>QHXM01000140.1 GCA_003222945.1 Acidobacteriota bacterium | reverse complement strand
GTGTTAAAGAGTCAACCGCCATTCCCGTAAACTCAACGAAAGCAAGAAATTAGGCGGTAAAACGACTGTTTTTCGTGGATTGCTGCCTCTGACTTAAGCCTTGGGTGTATCGTCTGGCTTGGGGCTATTTGCCTTCTTGAAACGCTCGCCCAACTGATCGGCAATAGGCTTTAGGCCGGGCGTGGTCTCAGAGGCCGCCTTGATATATTTGTAAACCTGACTTGCCTCCCGCATGGCCTCGCCGCCCACAGCCAGTCGCGTGTCGTCTATCTGCGAAGTTACGGATGCGGCGAGCGTACCTATCTCGGTTAGGATAGCGAACAGGTCAACGTCTCTTTGAAAAGCATCCGTTTTGAAGCTGCCGGGTAAGACATCCGGGTAATTCTGCGCGGCGGTTAAAGCGTTCTGCAAGAATGACAGGCTGTTAGGTCCTGCTTTGAAAGTTGCCCTGCGTTCATCAACCGTCAGATTGACGAGAAACGGAAGTTTCTGAAGGATGGTTGTAAAGGCATCCTTGATGGCTTGAAGGTCTGTCGCTGAAAGTGTTGCGTCTATGTTCTGGTAGGGCATGATTTGAGTCTCCTTTATGAGTTGGTTGGCGGTCTATACAGGCTCTCTGAGAGTTAAAGCAGATGAATTCTCAAGAGCTTTAACAATCAGAGAGCTTGCATCTCAACTGCTCTGTTTATTGCTGTGCTTACTGTGCTTTGGTCAGAAACACATCCCAAGCCCAGCGTCCAACTAATACGCCGCGAATATCATATACTTTTGCGCGGTATCTAAAACTATTTCCATATTGATCTACTCGCTTTGCTTTTTTATAAGTAAGGTCAAAAGCAATAACTCCTAATGACGGTAACGTGTGTAATTCTTCTGGCTCTGAGATTCCGTTGTGGTTAGAATCCTGCCAAAGACGCAATTGGGTGAAGATGGAATCTCTGCTATCTATAATTCCATCGCCATTGCCGCCATTTTCTGGCTTGTCAAACTCAGCCAATCCCAGGAAGCCATTCCGTTGGACGCCAGCCGGTGGAGGTGGTTGTAGAGTGAAATTACCAAACAGTTCAGCGCCGTTATCAATTCTGCCGTTGCCGTTGCGATCAAGCGCAAGGAATGCGTCGTCCGAGCCTGCCTGTGTCCATGAGAGTCTTTCAGCCGCTCCGTCGCGGTTAAGGTCGAAGTTCACACCCCCTTGAGCATCCGTCAAAGCGAACCCATTGCCGTTGACATCAATTAGTATGGGAGAGTTGCTGTCGCCGCTGCTGCCGACGCACTCGCACAAGTCGAAGTCATAATCGCTTAAATCCAGACACTTATTGATGAAGATGCTGGAGCGACCGCATGTTGAGCCGGTATAGATGAACCCGCTGGCGCAGCCTGAAGTAAATGTGCTGTAATCCGCTGGACCATTACAATAACCTGGAGTCGGAGTTGGGGTGGGAGTTGGTGAAGCATCGCAACTATCAGTATCCTCGGCATATTCCGTAGGGTCTGGTTCTCCAGGACCCGCTTGGCCGACTACTGAAGTCCTTTTTCCAATAAGGTTTGGAATAAAAAATATACTTAGGGTGAAAGCAATTAAGACGAAGGATTTAAGAGAAAGTATTGGTAGTCTTCGTTGCATTGTTTTTGTTGGTTTGCGCATAGTATCTACCTTTTATTGAGTTTTCCGCTTCTTATAATAATCTTCTGCCTCTTGCCGTGCTTGTTCTATAAGCTGATTAGGGATTTCATGAGCGAATATTTCGTTGTGAGTTCTTTTGGGAAATATATTTTCGACATCATATGAAAACATGCTTCCGTCTCTTGGAACTTTATGACTGTTTACTTTATATGTGCCATCTAACTGGATGAAAAGGGCTATGGGAAGACTTATTCCTGTACCCGTTTCTAATCTATCGTTTGTTAAATAGTATTCTTGGCAAACTGCCCATAGATATTCATTGATGTATTTGCCTCCATCTTTAGCTTCTATATCTAAAACCTTATAAGCACGGAACGCTTTGCCGCCGAATGAAGATTTCCCAAAATCATCAACCAAATATTTTTGCGTCGTGTCCTTCAAAGTATTTGCAAGTTGCTTTTGTTCGGCAGTAAGTTCGTAAGAATTGCTACAGCCTACAAATAGGTAGATAATTAATACTGCAAAGAGTAGCGGCGGTTTTATATTCATACTTTAATTACTGGAACTCTGCTGGTTCTTAGGTATTCTTCACTCATGGTTTTAAGTCTATTTTGCTTAGATATAAGCAGTTCACCTAACTATGTCGCCATAGAAATTGGCAATTGGTTCAGCAATGCTTATGTCTGTCATTGACCTGTCTTTATGATCGTTGGTGTGATAACTCACGTAAACATTCCCATCGGTATCTTTTCCTGTGACAATCATTATGTGATCCACTCGACCGTCTGGCTGATGAGTCCCGTCTAAGCTATCCCAATCCGCAAAAATGATGTCTCCGGGATTAAGGTCTTCATAGTATTGAATGCCTTCAACACGACCCGCCCGGAGTGCGAAAACGTTAAAATTGTAAGCCGCACCCCAACTATAAGTAGCAACGGGTCTAAAGAGTGAAAGGCAAGAGTAATACCAACTATCCGGGTCTGATCGGTCAAGACCTGCGCCAAGCCCAGACATCTGCCATCCTCCCGTAAGCATTGTTTGGGACGTAAAGTTAGTACAGTCATTCCTGAATCTAAAATAAAGAGGATTGTATGTTAGAGCGAATGTACGGGCATAGTTAACCGCTGCAACACGATTAAAGCCACTTTGTGGGGAAGAGCTAATGAAAGAGGCTGGAATAAAATAAGCGCCAAAGCCGTCCATATTTGTTAACCCACCTTGAATCTTCTTTCCCAGATAGCCTTTAGGGGCGTGCGTAAGGGGAGTCATATGAATATTATTTGGAAGAAGTTGGTGCTTGTTAATGGGTGACGGTTCAGGTCTGATTATTGTATCTTTAATCAATCTCCACTGCTGTTTCTCATAATTAAATTCAAAAAGATGATCTTGCTTGAATTCAGTCGCTTCCGGCCCAGAGGGAATGTCAAGTTTAAGCGTTGTATGCTCGGTAATATTTAGAACTATCTTATTACCTTGTTTATTTGCCAGATTGATTGTTAGCTCAGTCTTAAAATCTTTGTAGTCTTGCCTGGTTTCTTTAAGTTTGTTCCGTCTATACACCTGTGCTGAAAACTGACTCATCATAGCTTCTCGGTATAGATGCGCCAATTTTTTATTCTTTAAGCTACCCTCAAAATCACCACTTACAAGTATTTGGTATTGTGTTGTGATTGCTTCCTCAGCAAGAGCTAACAGTTGAGAAGTAACCTCTTTCGGAATGTAGTCACCATTAGAAGACCCTGTTGGTGTTTGGGCCAAAGTTACAGATGAGATCAGTAGTAAAAATATTGGCAATAGGGCTTTTGAGTAAGGAAATATTTTAGCAGGCTTCATGATTTTACTCTCTTTTGAAGTGAATTGACTCTAGAAGTGGAAGAGTGAATTCTGATGAAATAAATAGTATTGATTAGCAGGAGCTAAATTTGTTGAGAATAAGGCGCTTGCTAACAGCTGTAAAAGACCCAATCTATATACGCTCCTTGCTCTCGGTTGTCAATATAATTTCTTTGCAGGAATTGATCATGTCAGACCTTACACGAAAAATTGCACAACTGTTTGTAATCGGCAGATTTTTGGGAATCTGCGATTCGCAGTTTAGGATTAGGATATTGATTGTAAGCAACTCTAGTCGTTTACTAGCATTCTGAAACTGCTAGCCCCAACCGCTCGATTATAGGCCGCGAGTTGTCATCGCAACCTAGAGAATAGACATAGCTCCTGGCATAGTGTAAAAGTGTTGGTTTCGCTTTTGGGCGATTATCTATTCTTAGGGGTGCTATTTATGCTTCGCGCAGGTATCGTGGGTCTTCCGAACGTGGGCAAGTCCACGCTCTTTAACGCGCTCACGCCGCAAACTGCGGCGCTCGCTGCCAACTATCCTTTCGCTACAATCGAGCCGAATGTTGGCGTTGTTCCTGTGCCGGACGAACGGCTTGAACCTCTGGCGAAATTAGTTAAGACGAACACGATCATTCCCGCGACCGTTGAGTTTCTGGACATAGCGGGGCTTGTTCGCGGCGCGTCGAAAGGCGAAGGGTTGGGCAATCAGTTTCTTGCAAACATACGCGAGACCGATACGGTCGTTCAGGTCGTTCGATGTTTTGAAGACGAAGGAATCGTTCACGTCGAAGGCTCAATTGACCCGCGACGCGATATTGAGACCATTCAGATTGAGCTTGCGCTCGCAGACCTGGCGGCGGTTGAGCGTCGGCGCGAACGCGCGCAGAAGACTGCCAAAAGTGGAGACAAACTTGCGCGCGCAGAGTTAGCTGTTCTGGATAAGATTCAACCCATTTTGGAAGAAGGCAAGCCCGCGCGTGTCGTTTCGTTAACGACGGACGAGCGCGCAATCGCCCGAAACTTCTTTCTCTTGACGATGAAGCAGACCATCTACGCTGCGAACGTTGACGAGGCGACGCTCTCTGAAAAGCCGGAAGATAACCGGCACGTTCGCGTTGTGCGCGAGATTGCAGAGAGCGAGGCAGCGGAATTCGTAATCATCTGCGCGCAGCTTGAAGCGGAGCTTGTGGATTTGCCGCCGGACGAGCGCAAAGATTATCTGGAAGCTCTTGGCGTCAAGGGCAGCGGCGTTGATCGTCTCATCAAAAGTGCATACCGTCTGCTAGGTCTCATGTCTTTTCTGACTGCGGGCGAAAAAGAGGTGCGCGCGTGGACGATTCCTCAAGGCACTCGCGCGCCGCAAGCCGCTGGCGTCATACACACAGATATAGAGCGCGGCTTCATACGAGCAGAAGTCATCTCTTACGATGAACTCATGCGCGCAGGCTCATACGCCGCAGCACGCGAGCAGGGCTTATTGAGATTGGAAGGCAAAGAGTACGTTATGCAGGAAGGCGACGTTGTGCATTTCCGCTTCAATGTTTGAAGTGAATTTATCTCGACAACATTCTTCCCTTCACTCTATTAACTTATTGATAGGAAAGTTACCACCCTCGCCGAGACATCCAGAGCAGTCCGCGAACCCTGTCAAGAATCTTTTTATCTGAATAGGCCAGAATGATTAAATCGAAATCAGGCAGGTTGTAAGAGGCAGCAGGGGGTGAGTGAGGCAAATATAAATCTGTCCGGTCTCTTGCATCTTTAACGAAGCAGCGAGCGAAGGCCGACGAGCAACAGATAAACTATGGCGAGCACAACAGCCAGCTTGATGATTCCGATTGCCAGACCTACGACGATGTGAAAGATGCCAAGTGTTACACCAGCCGCAGCCATTACCAGTCCACCACCAACGACCAGCACGAACAAGCAGAGCAGAACGATTCCAACAACTCTCACAGCCTTTTTAGCGTCTCTCATTTCCAAACCTCCCGAGTGTCCCGAAATCTGTACGAGCGCTTAATGCTTTAACTCCCGTCTGCGCTCGTCCTCTTATACGAAGAAGCCTCCGGGGACGTTCCACCTAAGATTCCTAAAGATTCTATCACGTTTCATGCGTCTCTGATGCCAGCAAGTTTATGTTAAGCTCTCAAAGGATTGTCTCCCGAAAATCTTCCCCGCACGCTCGAACGAATTGAACACTACCGCTCGCGCCGTTTTGTTCAAGGCCGGGAATTTCGTTAAAGTATAGCCATGCCGATGCGACGCGCAACAAAAAATCTTTTCGCAGAGATGGGAGAAGAGCAGCCGCAAGCAGGCGCACAAGCCATGCCACTCGCGCCGCTCGCAGAGCGTATGCGCCCGCGTTCCCTCGCAGAATTTGTAGGACAGAGCCATCTTGTGGGCGAAGGCCGCGTCATGCGCCGACTCATAGAAGGCAAGGGCGCGCTGCCCTCTCTAATCCTCTGGGGCGCTCCCGGCACAGGCAAGACAACCCTGGCGCGACTTCTTGCCGAGCGAAGCGGCGCAGAGTTCGTAGCCCTCTCCGCAGTCTTCTCGGGCGTCAAAGAGGTTCGAGCCGCAATTGCCGATGCACGCGAGAGCAGAAAGCGCGGGCTTCGGACAGTCCTCTTCATAGACGAGATTCATCGCTTCAACAAAGCTCAGCAGGACGCGCTGCTTCCTTCCGTTGAAGACGGGACCGTAACGCTCATCGGAGCGACAACCGAGAACCCTTCGTTTGAAGTCATAGGCGCGCTGCTTTCGCGCTCCCGCGTGCTAATCCTGAATCCTCTGACTGACGAAGACATTGAGACTATCCTTCGTCGCGCCATCAATGACGAAGAGCGCGGTATGGCTTCATTCAAACCGGAAGTTTCAGATGAAGCCGTAAAGCGGCTCGCCCATTCTGCTCACGGCGATGCGCGCGTGGCTCTTGCTGCATTAGAAGCTGCGATTGAATCAACTGAAGAAGACAAGAAAGGCGTGCGCCACGTTACGCTCGAAACAATCCAAGAGGCTCTGGGACGAGCGCACTACGCTTACGACAAGGGCGGCGAGGAGCATTACAACCTCGCGTCCGCTCTCATTAAATCTTTGCGCAACTCCGATACGGACGCGGCGCTCTACTGGCTAGCGCGTCTGATTGAAGGCGGGGCTGATCCTATCTTCATAGCGCGCCGCCTCTGCATTCTCGCTTCCGAAGACATTGGCCTTGCGGATCCGCAGGCGATGGTTCAGGCTGCGGCGGCGGCTGACATAACGAGACTGATAGGGCTACCCGAAGCTCTCTATCCGCTCTCACAGGTGACCATTTATCTTGCGCGAGCGCCGAAATCGAACGCAGTCAAGCGCGCTTACCTTGCTGCTGCGGAAGATGCTATGGAGACTGCGCGCGAGCCTGTGCCCTTGCATCTAAGGAACGCAATCACGCCCCTGATGCGTCGCGTTGGCTACGGCAGCGGCTATCGCTACGTTCACAGCGACCCGCGCGCCAAAGAAGAGATGGAGTGTCTGCCAGAGTCTTTGAGTGGCAGAGTATATTATGAAGAACAGGAGACAGAGAAAAAGCAGAATTCAGAATCCGGAATTCAGGAGTCAGAATAGAAGAGAATCTGTAAATGTGGTTCGCAGCATTATCCATTCTGGCTTCTGACTCCTGTATTCTGAATTCTGCTTTATCGTGATGAACAAATCAGATAAAGAGTTAGCATTTCTGCGCGACCTGTACGTTGCGACCAACTGGGGCGAGCGGTTCGCGGAGTTGGTTGATGAGCACGTGGAGCTTCCAAAAAGGGGAAGCATGTTGTACGTGGCTTCGGGCACAGGCGGTCATGCGCTTGCGATGCAGGAGCGCGCGGGCAACGATGTGACGCTGATCTGCGTTGACGAGAACGAAGAGTGTCTTGAGCTTGGACGCGCGAAAGCTATGGCTGTTAGGGCAGACCCTGAGTTCAGCCGCTCTCAATTGGAGTCGCTCAGCTTCGACGACGATCAGTTTGATCTTGTCGTTGGCGACGCATCGCTCGTTGCTGTGGAGCGTCTGCCGGAAATGATCGCGGAGATGGTGCGCGTCGCTGCGCCGGACGGAACAGTTGCTTTGACTCTTGCGACATCTTCCAGTTTCGGCGAGTTCTTCTCCGTTTACTGGGAGGCGCTCAGAAACTCAGGCATAGGCGATCACGAGCATGACGTTGAGTCGCTGATTACAGAATTGCCGACAGTCTCAAACGTTGAGACAATGGCAGGGCGCGAAGGATTGGACAACGTAACGTCCTGGACGAAGATCGAAGAGTTCGACTACGAATCGGGCGCAGAGTTTTTAAACGCGCCGCTCATCTCAGATTTTCTATTGAAGAGTTGGCTTGAGTCTTTACCCGAGTCGGTTGACCGGGCACGAGTTTCAAAAGAGATTGCCCGTATCATTGATGCCGAGCGTCAGGATATGAACTTTGTGCTCTCTGTAAAAGCAACGCTCGTGTTGGGACGAAAAGCGAAGTAAGGTAAAAGGTAAAAGGGAAGATGAGAGGCACGGCTCTTTCTCTTCCCTTTTGCCTTTTACCTTTTGCTTTTTACTTCTTCTCTTCTTAGGTGGCGCGAAGACGTGCGGCGCGGCGGCGTGCTTCCTCAAACAGTTGCTCGTCGTCAACGTCGGAGAGCGCTGCTCTCTGTGTCGGAGCGTTTATTTGCTGCGCCTCTCGCTTGGCCTGTTCGCGCCGCGCCTCTTCCTCTGCTTCTTCATGTCCTTCTCTAAACGCACGTTTGCTCTGCCCCAAAGCCTTCGCCAGTTGCGGCAGTTTGCTCGCGCCGAAGAGAAGCACAATCACGGCGAGGATGAGAATCCAGACCATTGGGTTTGTATCAAATAATAATATTAGGTTTTTCATTATCAAACTCCTTTGCAGCAACCGAGCGCGCCGCCCGTTAACTTTTATTGACTATCATCTCCATTGTTCGATTCATAAAATAGATACTTGCGCCAGGTCTCGTCCGCTCGCCCAAGATAACGCATTATCTGGCGATTCACGTGCAGCGAAAATCCGCGCGGGCGGCGAAGAAGATGCATCCCAGCCTCTTCCGGCGTTCGATTTCCCTTGCGATGATTGCAGCGCTTACAGCACGCAACCAAATTATCCCACGTCGAATCGCCTCCGCGCGAGCGCGGGTGAACGTGATCGAGCGTGAGTTCCGCAGGCGGATAATGCTTGCCGCAATACTGGCAGGTCGAGTGATCGCGCAACAAGATATTTTTGCGCGAGAGCGAGCGACGCTCAAACGGGATGTGTATGTATTCTACAAGGCGTATGACCGAAGGCGCGTGAATCGAGATTTTGGCCGAATGGAGCATGTGGCCGTTGTGCTCCTCCATGCGCGCCACGCCTTTGAAAATCATAACGACCGCGCGCCGCTCTGTGCACACGTTGATAGGCTCGAAAGAAGCGTTAAGGACTAAGACTCGTCCATTCATACTGCCCTCTGATATTACGTGAGCGCGGGCGACGGTGTCAAAAAGTTATTCCCGCGCGCGTCCTTTGCTTAGACGCGCATTGCGCCTCTGTAGTCGCCTCAAAAAGATTTTAAGCTCGCTCAGGCAAGTCTCAGGCGACGCAATAGGTCTGTGAATCTTTCGTCATCGCGCAGGCTCGCCAGCATAGGCTCGACGTTGATCCAGGCCAGCAGTATTGACTTGTGCTCGTAGGCGCGTTCGAGCCAGAGGAAAGCCTGATCCTTCTCTCCAAGTCCCGCGTAGAGCAGCGCGAAAATGAATGGAGAAACGTAGCGTTTCGTCATCAATTGCTCTAACTCCCGCAAGATTGCCTGAGCCTTCTCCCTTTCGCCCACGAGCGCATAGATATGTGCGAGCACGCCTTTCATCAAGGGACTGCCGCCGGAAAGCTCCACAGCTTTTCGCAGTTCCGTGATAGCCTCCCTGTGCATTCCTTTCTGCGCGTAAGCCTCGCCTAAAAAGAAGTGCGCTACGCTGAAACTCGGCTCAAGCTCTATGGTCGCGCGGTATTGCCTGATAGCCTTGTCGTATTGGTGCGTGAGGTAATAGGCCCAGCCAACCTCCGTGTTGATGATGAGCGAGAGCGGGTCAAGCTCCTGCGCGCGTTTGACCGAGGCGATTCCCTCTTCCGGCTTACCGAGGAGGATAAGGAAGATTGCAAACCAGTGATACGCGGTCGCGTAGTTCGGGTTGAGCTTGATGGCGCGCTTGAATCCCTTTACCGCAGCCTCCCAATCCCACTCGTAACAGCCGTTGACGTAAGCGAGCGAAGTGTGAGCCTCCGCTAAAGCATCATCGAGGTCGAGCGCTCTCACCGCAGCAGCCTTCGCCCTGGGCATCGTGTCCTTCGGAGCAGAAGCTCCATAGAAACTGAGCAAGATGTAGGTGTCGGCCAAGCCAGCGTAAGCGAGCGCGTAATTCGGGTCAAGCTCTATCGCCTGCTGAAAAAATTCTGCGCCCTTCTTGAAATTCTCTTCCGTGCGCTTGTTCCAGTAGAATCGCCCGCGCAGGTAAAGGCGATAGGCTTCCGCATCTTCCGTGTGGCGCTTGGTCAGCTTGCGCTTCTCTTCGCGGCTCAATTGCAGGCGCAGCTTCTCGGAAATCTCTTTGGCGATTTCATCCTGCACATCAAAAATATCATCAGGCTTTCGATTGTACTGCTCGCCCCAAAGCTGCGACTCGTTGACGACATCAATCAACTCCGCTTTGACGATTAGACGCTCACCTAAGTGCAGAACCCGTCCAGTTAACACTGCGCGCACGTCCAACTCGCGCCCGACCGCCTGCGGGTCAACGTCCAGCCCCTTGTAGCGAAAGACAGTGCTGCGCGGAACGACTCGCAATCTCGGCAGTCGCGTCAGAGCGTTAATGATGCTTTCGGTAATCCCGTCGCTGAAATAGTCCATGTTCGGGTCCGTACTGGCATTGGCAAGCGGCAGAACCGCCAGAGAATTGATAGTCTTGCGTGACGTTCGCCTGCGCGACGGATGCGTAAGGGAAGAAGTGCTGACCTGACCTGTAGAGAAATTTTCCGTTTGCGATTCAGCAGGACCACTATGGCGCGCTGAGTCTGGAAGAATCATGGTTGAGGAGTTTTCGTCCAATGTTGAGGAATCATTGACGAGCGCTGTGCCGTCAACACGGCAAAAGTTTAACTCTTCATCAGCGTAAGCCCGCTGACATGTGGGACAGCGTTTCATAAGGGTTCTATAATTCCAGACAAATCTGCGCCAGGGCGCGGCTCAAATTAGGAATGCCAATCATAAAAGACCGAGCACCAGCCTTCGTCGGTCCACTTGCTGTTGTGATAAAGCCCTTTCAGATAGAGGGTGTAGGCTTCTGCGTTGTCCGTGTAGCGTTTTGCAAGTCGCCGCTTCTGCTCGCCCGAAAGTTTCAGACGAAGCCCTTTGGAAATCTTACGCGCAATCTCTTCCTGAATCTCGAAGATGTCCGAAGGCGCTCCTTCCGCTAGCTAAAGCTAGTGACAATTTATAATCAGCTCTTTAGCGCGTCTCCTTGAACCTGTCTGTCGCATCAACCAGTGCGCTGAGTATTCCTGGCTCACTCATTGAGTGCCCGGCGTCCGGGATTATCTGAAACTCTGCTTCAGGCCACGCGCGATGCAATTCCCATGCGCTCATCATAGGGCAGACGACATCGTATCGTCCCTGCACGATGACAGCCGGGATGTGGCGAATCTTTCCGACGTTTTCGATAAGGTAATTGTCCGTGTCGAAGAAGGCGTTGTGCATGAAGTAATGACACTCTATGCGCGCAAAGGCCATAGCGAACTCTGCGTCCGCGAACTTTTCTATCATGTTGTAATCGAAAAATAGCTTCGACGTGCTTCCCTCCCAGATGCTCCACGCTCGCGCTGCCGCAAGCTTCACTTCCTCATCATCGCTCGTCAGCCTGCTATAATATGCGCTCACCATATCCGCGCGCTCTTCTTCCGGTATAACCTTCAGATACTCTTCCCACACATCGGCGAAGATTGCATTCGCGCCCTCCTGATAGAACCAGCGAATCTCTTTCGGACGACAAAGAAAGATTCCGCGAAGCACAAGCTGACGCGCACGTTCTGGATGTGTTTGCGCATAAGCCAAAGAGAGCGTGCTGCCCCACGAGCCGCCGAATATCTGCCAGGCTTCAATCCCCAGATGTTCGCGCAACTTCTCAATATCTTCGACCAGATGCCATGTCGTATTGTCTTCAAGGCTCGCGTGCGGCGTGCTCTTGCCTGAGCCTCGCTGGTCGAAAAGCACTATGCGGTATGCTTCAGGGTCATGGTAGCGGCGGTAATCTTCTACAATTCCTCCGCCCGGACCACCGTGCAGAAACACTACGGGCTGCCCCTGCGGGTTGCCGCATTGCTCATAATAGATATTGTGAACAGGAGACACTTTGAGCATCCCTGCATCGTAGGGTTCAATCGGGTCGTACAGTGTTTTCATAGTCGTATGATACAGAGGTTAGAGGTCAGAGGCCAGAGGTTAGCAAAAGAAAGGCTGACACCTAGCCTCTAAGCTCTGACCTCTGCTCCGTGGGTCGCGCAACTGTCAACACGGATACATCCTGCGCGCCTGCGGCCAGAAGCGCGCTCGCGCATGTTGAGACGGTCGCGCCTGTTGTGAAAACGTCGTCAACAAGAAGTATGCGTTCATTCTGAACCAGGCGCGGACGGCGCACCTCAAAAGCATTCTCGACGCTCTCGCGCCGTGCCTTCTCGTCCATCCCTGCGCGAGCGAACGAGTCGCGTCGAAACGTGCGGCTCGCGTTTCAAAGCTAAAACGGAAGCGCGCAAAGCTCCTTCGTATGCGCCGACGGCTCGCGCCGCACTGTAAGCTTCCTCATCGCATCGTCGGCAACGAACTTCGCGCCGCTTCTCTTCCGGCACGCTGCCCGGGGCAAGGATGCCGCACTTCCAGCAGATGAGATCATCTTCCGAAAAGATGCGCGTTTTCTGCCAGCACGTGGCGCAAGCAACTCCATCAGCGCGAGCCTCAACGCTTGCACCGCACACAGCGCACGCTTGCGGATACAGAAGCGACAGCACCGCGTCGTAGAGCGCATTCGTCTTGTCGGCTAATTTCAGCTTCATCGAAAAGCTCGCAATAAAAAATCAAGAGCCTTTAGGTTTACCGTTGGAAAACCTGAAGGCTCTTGATTATGTCACGCCCTTCTCTTTTCTTCTATTCTTCGTCTTCGTTCAAAAGGCCGCGCTCCTGCAAGTCCTGGCAGCGCAGGCAATGGCGCGCCCAAGGGACGGCTTCCAACCGCTTCTCCAGCATAGGCTCTCCGCAATGAACGCAGTTGCCGAACTCGCCAGCCTCTATGCGCTCCAACGCTTCGTCAATCAATTCAAGAAGTCTGCGGTCATTCGCAGACATTGAGAACAATAGCTCTTTGGTATATGCGTTGGCAGCCATGTCCGCAGGGTCTTGCGTAGCCTCAGAGTCGCGCTCGCGGCTGTACTGCTCCGCTTCCATGACCTGCCCCACAAGCCCCTCGCGCCTATCGAGCAGCCTGTCTCTATAAACTTTAAGTCTTCTTTTATCCATCGTTTTTCGTTTTACCCCTCGTTCCTATTTCTGATATGGCAGACCGTTGATTATCGTGTATGCCCTGTATAACTGCTCCGCCAGGAGAACGCGCGCCATTTCGTGCGTGAAGGTCAGCCGCGATAAGGACCAGCGAATATGTGCGCGGCCTGCCACCTCTTTCGAGACACCGTTGTGGCCTCCGATGACGAAGGCCACTTCCTTACGGCCTTCGCTCTGCCACTTCTGAATCTCGCCTGCCAGATCGAAAGAACTCCACTCGCGCCCCTCAACATCAAGCAGAACAGTGAGAGCATCAGAACGGAGCGCGCCTATGATGCGCCTGCTCTCTTCTTCGATGCCTTCCCTTGCGTCATGCGCCGAACTTTCGCGCAATTCCGCGACTTCCGAGCGCACAAAGCGCCTGAGTCTCGCCAGATAATCCTCAACGAGTGAGCGCAGATGCTCATTCCTTGTCTTCCCGACCCAGACGAAACGCAAATACATAAAAGAAAACGATGAACGCGGAACGCGGAAAGAAAACCGAGCCTTTCATTAACAATCCCTCATCCCTCCGCCCTGCTTTTTCAGCTTCTCGTAAAGATTCTTGCGACTTATTCCCAGCAGTCGCGCGGCCTCAGTCTTGTTGCCGCCTGTCGCTGCAAGCGTCTCTCTGATGTAATCCATCTCAAGCTCGGAGAGCGTCCGCCGACGCCTCGCTCCCCTCTGCATTAAGACCGCCGCGCGCAGAGCTTCCGGCAAGTCTGAAGCTTGAATCTTAGAGTCCTGCGCGACGATTATCGCTCGCTCGATTGTGTTGGCAAGCTCGCGCACGTTGCCGGGAAACTCATATGACTTGAGAATTACCAGAGCCTCGGACGCGATTTTGTTGACGGCGCGTCCATGTTTTGCCGCGTAAGTTTTCAAAAAACTTTGCGCGAGGCTTTCAACGTCTTCTCGCCGCTCACGAAGGGGCGGAACGTGTAGCCGCACGACGTTCAGACGATAGAAGAGGTCTTCGCGGAAAGCCCTGCGCTTGACCGCGTCATCCAGGTCAACGTTCGTGAGCGCTATAAGGCGCGCGTCAACTTTAACGGTGCGCCTCCCGCCTAATCTTTCAAACTCGCGCTCTTCAATGACGCGCAGTAGTTTCGCCTGAGCGTCAACCGAAAGGTGCGCTATCTCATCTAGTACGAGCGTTCCCTTGTGTGCGGCTTCAAGTCGTCCCGGCCTTGCTTCGGTTGCGCCCGTGAACGCGCCGCGCTCGTATCCGAAAAGCTCCGCCTCCAACAACTCGCTCGGCAATGCCGCACAATCAATCTTCACGAGCGGCGCGTCCCTGCGAGATGACTGCGCGTGTACGAAGCTTGCGAGCGCGTCCTTGCCCGTGCCGCTCTCGCCCGTTATGAGAACGTTTGCGTCCGTCACGGCGACCCGCTCGGCGAGACGCACGACCTCGCGCATAGCATCTGAGAGCGCAAACGTGTCTATCACTATCTTCCGTTTCTCAAAGAGCCTTCTGTTCCCGTCAAATCCGAAGGAAGAGGAACGCGGCGCGCATCTCTCCACAATCTTTCAAGGTCGTAAAAATGACGCGCCTTGTCTTCAAAGACGTGGACTATAAAATCGCCGTAATCCACGAGCACCCATTCGGCAGTGTTGTAGCCTTCGACGCGGAGAGCGCGCGTGCCCTGCTTCTTCAACTGCTCGACGACCTCATCCGAGATGGCCTGCACCTGCCGCGTGTTCGTCCCGCTTGTGATTAGAAAATAGTCCGTGAAGCTCGCCACTAGCTTGAGGTCAAGCACGACCATATCGAGCGCCTTCTTGTCGCTCGCCGCTCTAAGCGCCGTGCAGACGCGCTCGTCCAACTCTTCCGCGCAGTTGTCAGCCTCAGCCTTTTCTGCGGTAGCATTGCTTCGCGCCTTAGCAGCCTTAGCGGTCTGCTCCGGGTGTAAGACCTGTTCCTTGATTGGTGAATTCTGTTTCATGCCCCTCTATAGAGTCCGTACTTTCTTATGTAATCTGCAACCGGCGACGGAACTTGTTTGAGCCAACTCTCATTGCGCCCCTCGCGCACAGCCCTGCGAATCGCAGTCGCCGAAACGTCCATGAACGCCGCGTCGGTTATATAAATTTTCAAGCCCTCGCTTCCGTCAATCTCTCGCGCCGCTTCCTCAACACTCATCCCGCGCAGGTCAACTACTCTTTCACATATCTCGCCCGTCACATGCTCTGCGCTCAATTCATAGCCGGGTCGCGTCACGACTATGTGATTCGCCGAAGCTAAAACCCGCTCCCACTCGCGCCACGTATTCATCTCCATCCATGAATCCGCGCCGAGCACGAAGAAGAGTTGCGCCGCGCGTCCCAAGCTCTCCTGCATACGCGAGAGCGTCTCGAACGTGTAAGGCTGCTCCGGCGCGTCCAGTTCAACAGTCGAGATGCAAAGATGCGGCTCATCTTGCGTTGCAAGCGCGAGCATCGCGTAACGATGAAGCGCAGGTGTCACACGCGACTTTCGCTTGTGCGGCGCAATGTAAGCTGGGATGAAGAGAACTTCATCCAGCGCGAAAAGTTTTGAAAGACCGTGCGCCACGGCGATGTGGCCTGCGTGAACCGGGTCGAATGTGCCGCCATAAAGAGCTATGCGTTTCATAGAAACGATTAGCAATCAGCAGTCAGAACAAGCTGGCGGCTGATCGCTGACAGCTAAAATCATGAAGCCGCGCGCACCTCATTCTTCTCATATTCAGACGAATCGCTAATCTCATCAATCGTTCGCGCAACAGCACTGACCAACTCTTTGATGCCTTTATTAGTCGCAGAAGAGATAGCGTAAAACGGCTTGCGGTCGGCTTCTGCGCGTCGTCTTAAATTCTCAAGTCGCTCCGGCTCGTCCAGCGCGTCAATCTTCGTGGCAACAACAATCTGCGGGCGTGCAGCAAGACGAGCGTCGTAAGCGCGAAGCTCACGATTGATCGTCTCGTAATCGCTTACGGGGTCGCGCCCCGACGTTGATGAAACGTCAACTAGATGGAGCAGGAGTTTCGTTCGCTCAACATGGCGAAGAAAACGGTCGCCCAGGCCCGCCCCTTTGTGCGCGCCTTCGATAAGTCCTGGAATGTCTGCGACGACGAAAGTGCGAAACTCCCCCAGATCAACTACACCAAGATGCGGCTCCAAGGTCGTGAAAGGATAATCCGCGACTTTCGGCTTCGCAGCCGATATGGTCGAGATGAGCGTTGACTTTCCAGCGTTCGGAAAACCAACGAGGCCGACATCAGCGAGCAACTTCAACTCAAGCTGTAGCTCGCGCTCCTCGCCCTCGCTTCCATCCTGATGATAACGAGGCGCGCGATTCGTTGAAGTTGCAAAGTGCGCGTTGCCAAAACCTCCGCGCCCTCCACGAGCGGCCAACCAACGTTCACCATCTTCCGTGAAATCTTTCAGTAGCTCTCCGCTCTCAGCGTCAAAGACCTGCGTGCCGACGGGAACGCGCACCGTTGTGTCAGAGCCATCGCGTCCTGCGCGGTTCGAGCCTTCGCCGTGACGACCGCGCTCTGCCGTATGCTCTGGGTTGTAGCGAAGATGCAAGAGCGTATTCAAAGATTCGTCGGCCTCAAGCCAGATATCGCCGCCGCACCCGCCATCTCCGCCCCAAGGCCCGCCGCGCGGCACAAACTTCTCACGACGAAAAGCCGTCACGCCGTTTCCGCCGTGCCCTCCTTGAACGCGAATCTTGGTACGATCAATAAACAAGTTGATTTTAGATTTTAGATTTTGGATTTTGGATTGGAAAAAGCGATACGGGCCGTCTCGCTAATACAAAATCTAAAATCCAAAATCGAAAGCGACGCCTGCGCTCAAAGTGAAGGCACTCCGTAGCGCGGGCGTCGCAAAAGTTCGCGGGCTGGCTTTATCTTACGCCCTACGCTTCAGGCCACTGACGCTTCTACAGCGGCGGCGGCCTCTGGATAGACGCTTATGAATTTACCCGAACGGCCTTTGTCCTCGAACTTGACGACGCCGTCAACGAGCGCGAACAGCGTGTCGTCCTTGCCGCGCCCGACGTTCTTGCCGGGCTTCCATTTAGTTCCGCGCTGTCGCGCTAAAATGTTTCCGCCGAGCACGCGCTCGCCTCCAAATTTTTTCAACCCCAGTCGTTGCGCGTTCGAGTCTCGACCATTGCGCGACGACCCAACCCCTTTTTTGTGTGCATAAAAAACTCCCGAAAAAGTGATGAGTACTGAGTACTGAATACTGAGTAAAAGCGCATCTTAACTCAGTCCTCAGTACTCATCACTCAGTACTTCTTTCATCCAATCGAATCTATCTTCAAAGTCGTGTAGCCCTGACGGTGGCCCTGTTTGCGTTTGTAGTGTTTGCGGCGCTTCTTCTTGAAGACGATGATTTTGTCATCGCGGCCATGATCTACGATGGTCGCAGAAATGCGCGCGCTGCCGAGCGATGA
>QHXM01000139.1 GCA_003222945.1 Acidobacteriota bacterium | reverse complement strand
CTGTTACAGTCACTGTTTCTGTAGTCCCTCCGGGCTGAAGTGTGAGGTCAAGCGACAGGATGTTTGAGCTACTGACCATCACGTTAGTGACGACAGAATTTCTAAACCCTGTTGCCGTAACGCGAACCTCGTACAATCCCGATGGCAGATCGCGTAGAACAAATTTTCCTTCATCATCGGTCGCCGCTTCATAGAATTGCTCTGTTGATGAAAGAGTGGCTCTGACTGTGGCGTTCGGAATGACAGCGCCATTCGGATCAAAGACCGTTCCGACGATTGCTCCACCTTTGCCTGTCAGGATAGCAAAGGAGCGCACAGCCTTCGGCTTTGAATCGTCGCGGTCCTGTTCGCTGATGACAAGAGAAAAAGTCGCGGCATCGAAATCGTCAGCCGTGCCGATTTGGCCGTCCGCGCCCGCACTGCGAAGAGTCACGACGCCGACCTTCTGCGTCACGGGCGTAACAGCAGTGTGCGTCTGCCCCTTCTCTCCGTATTTCGCGCGCGTTTCAATCTCAACGCGGTCCGTGAAACGTGATTCCGTTTTGAAGGTGGCGTAGTAGGCATGTCCCCATGCGTCGCGCAAACCGGCGTAATCAATCCTTGATCTCTTCAGAGCCTCGCGCAGTTCCACTAAGCCCTGCGGAAACTTGTGCGTCTCTTTCAGGTAAGAGTTGAGCGCAGCGTCAATACGTGCGCGCGTCTCCGCGAAGTAGTCAACGAGCGATGTCCAGAGCGTGAAATCATCTCTCTTTGAAGCAGACGATGGCTCGAACTTTCTGTCGGGTCCGCCGCTCAAGACCTTCACGAAGTAATGCACGCCGTCTGCGCCGAACTCAAGACGGTAAGGCTCGCCCCAACGGTCGCGCAGAGCATCGAAATCAACTCGCTCGCGCAGCATCTCCCGCTTGAACGTCGCAGCGTCGCGTATGTAACCGCCCGTTCGCGCATGATACTTCTGAACAACGCTATCAATCGCTTCGCCGATGGCGCGGAAATAGGGCCATGATAAGAAGACAGCGGAGTATTGATTATTCATAGCGACAGGGAAATCGTCCGTCGTGCCGAAACGCTTGTCCGCGCCAGCGCTCAATATCTTCAACACATCGCGGTCATTCTCTACTGAGAAGACTGCGCGATAGTTTGTGCCCCAGGGGTCTTTAAGATTGTCGAAATCAATGCCCGCTTCTGAGAGTATGCGTCGAAGATCAGCTTCGCTTGCGGGATAGTCCATGTTTCTCTTGTAGTGAGCGTTGAGAGCATCCCGAACAAGTTTGAGTTGCGCGTTGATGAGCGGGGCGAAGACCGTCACAGGGTTGAGCGCGTAATCGTCTCCGCCGAAAGTTTTGGGATAATAGTTTCTGCTCTTGTTGAGTAGAACTTCTGCGAGCAGGTATATCTCTTCTGGCTGAGGCTTCGAGAGATCAAGCTTTTCCAAATCCTTCTTGCTTACGCCTGCAATGCGATCATCCCAACCGAGCAGGTTGCCGTAGTTGCCGTAGAGGTTAAAGCCTGCGCCAAAATCCGCGTCGGTTCGAGCGCGTTCCTCTACGGACCTGTCAAAGACAACGATGCCGAGCGCGCTCTCAATTGCACGACCGTCCGCGCCGTGAATGTTGAAATCAACGTGCGCCTCTTCGCCCGGCTTGTACGTGTCCTGAATGGAGCGAACATCCAATTTGAGGTCGCGGTCATTCGGATATAGAACCGTGTGGCTATCATGGATTGAATCGTCCGCGCCGATGTCCGCATAAACCGCAACCGTTATCTCATCTCTGAATTTATCGTCGAAGGGAAGAGTAAGCATTGCGCGCCCTTCATGAAGATGAACAGATTGAGAGCGTAAGACCTGCCATTCTTTAACAACGTCAGCATGGACGTTCAAATCCTTTTCGCTCGAAGCGATATTGACCTTGAGAGGTTCGCCCGCGCGATAAAGCGATTTGTCTGTCGTGACGCGAATGGCAGGATTGTCGCGGTAGTTGATATTTTCGGTCCTGTGCCCCGTCGCTCCACGCGCATCGCGCGCGGTGAAGCGCAGATAGACCTCATCATCGCCTTCATGAAGCGCAGGCTTCAACCCGCTTACTTTCGCAAGGCCGTAAGAGTTTGTCTTTACAGTTGCAAACGGTCGTTCTTCTATCCTCTTCGATGGCGCATACGATTTCTCATCATCTTCCGAGCCTTCGCCGATTGCCACTTCGCACTCTACGGGCGTTCCGTCTGCGTAGAAAGTTGAAAGATAGAACTGAAGCGGCAATCTTGAACTCTGATCGTATGTGTCGCCGATTATGTAAACGTGTATGGCCTCTTTCGTCACGCGCAGGTCGAAGCGGCGCTGTTCGGTTCGCCCCGTCGAAGCGTCAGTGAAATAGGCGGCGTAGTTGACATCCTCGAAGCGACGCCAATCAGAGTCTTTTAAGTCCTCATGCTCTTTCTTCAAATTGACGTGAGCTAGAAATCGCCCGTCCTTGTCCGTGTCGCCCTCGTAAGTCTCCTCTTCTTTCGTCTCCCACTTCTGCTCGCGGTAGTTCCACTCGCGCTCGGTCTCGCGCACAACGCGGACGTGCCCGCGCTTGACCGCCTGGCCGAAAAGATAGTCTGCGCTGACAGAGACTTCTGCATTCTGTCCCGGCAGATAAAATTTACGGTCCGGCTCAACTTTTGTCGTAAAGTTCGGCAGGTCGTAGCGGCTAATCTTGATTCTGTAAATGGCGTAAGAATCGTCCGGCCTGCCGAATGAGACAGAGTATTCCCCAAGCCGCGTGTTCTCAGGTATCTGCCAATCAACGCTCGCTATGCCGAAGCGAGAGGTTTTAAGAGCGGCGCGAAAAACTACAGTTCCTTCCGGGTCTTCAATCTTGAATGGCGTCTCTTCGTTCGCTACGGCAAGCATTGAAGGGCTGAAGACGAGAGCGCGTGCATGAACAGTCTGTCCGGGTTGATATAAGGGCTTATCCGTAGTGATGAAGATGCGCGACATTTGATCGAAGTGAACAGTGTCATCTGCTTTTTGGACGACTGTGCCGTGTCGCGCTGTAACCTTTATGTCTGCGCTCTCGGCCTTGATGCCATTAGGCAGATTGAAAACAAGCGTCGCGCAGCCTTCCGCGTCCGTGATGCCAGACGCTTTCAGAGTGGTAGCTGGCTTTCCGTCCTCGTTATCAATTTCAATCTGAGCTTCGACGCCGACGCCCGCGATTCCAAGACCCGTGACGGGGTGTGCTGCGCGCACACGCACAGTGTAGCGTGATGCTTCGCGCGCGAACTCCGATGCGACAACTCTTACATCAAAGATATCCGGCGTGATTTCAGATAAAGAGATAACGCCGACGATGGGTTTCTCATCCGTCCTCGCAAAATCCTTGATGCTATAGCGCAGGCGATATAAGAGAAACTTGCCGCGCTCCGTATCGCTTAGGTTTGAGAATTGAAAGGCAAGCGGGATGAAAGCTTGCGCACGCCCCGCACTTATCATCTCGTCGCGCTCTCCGTGTGAGCGCACACGACCGTCCGTGTCAATCAAATCAATGCGTATGTGCGCCCTTACGCTACTGCCGAGCGGATTCTCTATCGCAAGAGAAGCGCCCGTGCGCTCCGAATCAAGTAGAAACCTCGTCGCACTTTCGTTGACACGCAAACGGGCTGTGGCGTGTGTGAATTGAAGAAGAAAGGGAATAGTCGAGAGGCAAAGGAGAAGAATGACCCAACTACTGCGTCGCATCTTGGACCTCCTGTATGGTCTGGAACAAGTGATGCAGACAAACGTGGGCCTGGGGAGTAGCTCCTGATTATCTTCGAGATTGATTGATGCAAATCGCAGACCCAGTTGAAAGCCTACGATTTTTCGGCTGAGATGCGGGCTGTAGATGTTTCGATTGTTGAGAGAAATAAATATCTTTCCAAAAAATTGGATAGAGTGCGGATATTTGAAAGTAGTTGAGTGAATGTTAAGCATGGATTCACCACAGAGGACAGAGGGCACAGAGGAAGATTAGAAATTAAAGATAGCAGATTTGAGATTTCAAATTACTAATCTGCTATCTCAACTCTATCTATAAATCCTCTGTGTCCTCTGTGGTTAAAACTTTCGTCGCTCTACGTGCGCGGAATATGAAACCGCTCTATAATTGACTGCCATGAAGATTCAATTCAAGAGATTAGACCACGTTCAACTCTGCATTCCGTCCGGCGAGCAAGAGCGCGCAAGAGTGTTTTATACAAAGGTGCTCGGACTTGAAGAGATCGAGAAGCCTGATGTGCTGAAGCCCAGAGGCGGTATGTGGTTCAAGATAGCGGACATTCAACTTCACCTTGGCGTCGAAGAAGCGCAGACCAAATCAAAACGGCATCCCGCGTTCGAGGTCGAAGGGTTAGAAAAGATTCGAGAGCATTTGATAGAGAACAACGTCGCGCTTAGAGAAGAGCCTGCAGTTCCCGGCGCAAACAGATTCTCCTTCTTCGACCCGTTCGGAAACAGGATCGAGTTGATGGAGAAGGTTTGAGAAGCTGTTGCGTGCAATTCAAAACTCATAATTCATAATTGATTTAAGGTTTATGGCAAAACTTTTCGGCACAGACGGAATACGCGGGGAAGCCGGGAGATTCCCGCTTGATGCTGCGACGGTTCGTGTCGTCGGCGAGTCGCTTGCGCGTCATCTGGCAAATGAAACTGAAGGTCGCGCGCCGTGCATAGTGACGGGGCGAGATACGCGCGAATCGGGCGCGTGGATTGAGCGCGCCTTCATAGCGGGGGCGCGCAAAGCGGGAGCACAGGTTGAGTCTGCTGGTGTCATCACAACGCCGGGCGTCGCTTATCTGGCCCGCACATTTCCCGCAGACGCGGGTGTCGTCATCAGCGCCTCGCACAATCCTTATCAAGATAACGGCATAAAGATTTTCGCTCCAACGGGGCGAAAGCTTACGGACGCGACCGAGCGCCTTATAGAAGCAGACATAGAGGCTGAGAAGAGAAGCGACTTAACAGCAGCAACCGGGGCGGACGCCTTCGTAGAAGATGAAGCAGATGCCTTGCGTGCTGATGTGCTCAGAGAGCGATACCTGAACTATCTTGCGGAAGAGGTTGCGGACAAACTGGACCTGGAAGGTTTGACATTGGTCGTTGATTGCGCAAACGGCGCGGCCTTTGATCTTGCTCCAGCGCTCTTCAAACGTCTGGGCGCACGCGTTCATGCTACCAACAATTCGCCCGATGGCCGCAACATCAATCTGGATTGCGGCTCGCTTCATATTGAAGGTTTGCAAGAGAAGGTGATGGCGGAGAGGGCGGACCTGGGGGTTGCTTTTGACGGCGACGCGGACCGCGCACTTTTCGTTGACGCGCGAGGCCGCTTCGTTGACGGCGATGCGACTCTTTGGGTGATGGCAAAATATCTACAGGAGCGTGGTCGTCTGGACGGAAATAAAGTGGTTGCAACCGTGATGAGCAACATCGGATTGGAGATGGCGCTGCGCTCCTTTGGCTTGCAGTTGTTGAGAGCGGATGTTGGCGACAAGTATGTGCTGGAAGAGTTGTTGAGAACAGGCGCTGCGCTTGGCGGCGAGCAGTCCGGGCATATAATCTTTCCGCGCCTGAGCCTTGCCGGAGACGGGATGATAACTACGCTCTGCCTTCTGCGTGCGATGCGCGAAGCACGCGCGAGTCTGGACGAGTTGACCGCAGGCTTTACGCGCTACCCGCAGGTGCTCGTCAACGTTAGAGTGCGCGAGAAGTTGCCTTTCGATGAGGTAGAAGAGATAGCCCGCGCGGCTGTTGAGATTGAAGAGAAGTTAGGCGAGAGTGGCCGCCTGCTCCTGCGCTATTCCGGCACAGAGCCTCTTGCGCGTATCATGATCGAAGGCGAGCGGCAAGACTTAATCGAAAGTTGCGCGAACGATTTGGCTGCTGTCATCAGAGAAGCTATAGGAGAGCAGTAAGCATTAGTTGAGCGGCTTTGGCGTCTATATTCAGAGATGAAGGCATTGCCGATTGAAGGACTACAGATACGCAGGGTTGAGCCGGATGACGCGGCGGCTCTGTTCGAGATATTTAGTTCCCGGAAGGTGGTTGCGGGAACGCTTCAGTTGCCGTACCCATCGCGCGAGCAGTGGCGGCAGCGTCTGTCAGAACCCGGCGAAGGAACATACAATCTGGTGGCAGTCGTAAATGATCGCGTGGTGGGAATGCTGGGGCTTCATACTTTCCCGAATCGTCCGCGCAGGCGACACGCAGGGGCTATAGGGATAACAGTGCACGAGGAATGGCAGGGCAAGGGCGTCGGGACGGCGCTGATGCAGGCGGGCATAGACCTTGCGGATAATTGGGTCAACCTCACACGGCTGGAGCTTGAGGTCTTTACGGATAACGAGGCGGCGATACATCTGTACGAGCGTTTCGGGTTTGAGCATGAAGGAACGCTCAGACAACATTCGTTCCGCGACGGAAGTTATGTAGATGCGTACATGATGGCTCGCCTGCGTCCTGCAAAATAAGAGGAGGCCGAGAGCAGGAGCAGTTGGCAGGAAAGAAAGAGCGTTACTCGTTCATCCTGCCAACTGCTCCTGCTCTCGGCCTCCTATCTTTTCATGCTTCCTTTCAATTCGTGATAGTCGCGCTAACAGTCAGACTCCAGGGGCCAGTCTCGCCGCGCGTACTCACCCAACGCAGGATGTAGTAAGCGGTCTTTCCGGCGTCTGCGGCGTCGAACTCGACCGTGTAAGGCGAGCGCGTGTCCGTAGCAAGATAGCGGAAATCCGCCGGACCTGTGGGCGGCGTTAATCCTATCATCATCCAGATTTCGCAGCCCTGCACGCCGACGGGCTTTGCGCGAGATGTAGGCATCAACTCATCAACGAAAGAGATTGTGTGGCGCAGGCGTTGGCTCGTGTCCACTTGCGCTACGGGCTTTGTGGTTGGCGCTCCCGTAGTCGTGCGTGTAGCAGAGCGCACAGTAATTGAGAGAGACTGTCTTTGTGCATCCGTCACGGCGGTTGACGATTGAAGCCTTCCTACAAGCGGCCTCACCGCTTTCTCCGCATCGTCGCGCGAATCGTCCTTTGCCTGTCGCGCGCTCTGCGCCGCAGACTGCGCAGAGATGTTGGCCGCGTATTTTGTATTCCAATCAGAAGCTGCGTCCGCGACCGGCGTTATGTCTGCGGCGGATAAGCCTAGCGCCGCCGTGTTTGCGGATATGTAGCTCACGAAATTCTGAAGCCATGCGTTGAAATCCCCATCCGGGTTAGGGATGTAATCAGATGTAGAAGCCATAAGTTTTCCTCCAAGGTTGTGGGAGATGCCGAAAAGCGCACCTCTGTGGTTAATGGTGAGGGAGCAGACACTCGCGGTCGCTCCCGTGAGCAAAAAGCCTTTGGGTGGAAAAACTAACCTTTGATCTGCGAGGTTAATGCCGGGAATGCCGGGAGCGCTAGATTCCCTGCCTGCAAGATTGCGTTTAGCAAGCTCAATAGTTCGCGCTTACGCGCTCAATGCAGGCAACAGCCTTGCGCTCCCGGCGATTGCTTCACGGTTAAAATGAATCATCTTTAGGAATAAACGGAACATCGCCGCGTTTAAGCAGGCGATTCTCCCGGTTAAATAGCTAATCCGCGCGACCGAGTAGGTCAAGAATAGGTTTAAGCGGCTCATCGCCGTAGTTCAGTGTATGATTCACTGAAGCCCTATGTGGCGGATTTAGTTCAGTGGATGGTCCACTGAGCTTAGGCGATTATCCATTCAACTGCGGCGATTGTTGCCGCAACCACAATTTCGGCCTAAGAATCTTGCCCTTGCCTATCTTATAAGTAGGACGTAGAGATTATTGAGTATTAGCCCACTCTCTCCAATGCGTCAGATAGCGCTGTTCATTACGCTGGAAAAGATCAATTGATGGCCCCCATTGGGATTCTCCTGTAATCTCTGCCAATCCAATAACCGCTTGGTAACGGACCTCTCTGTCGCTGTCTTTAAGCGCTGTAACAAGCGGTTGGAGTGCAGCATTCGCGCCAGTGTGGCGGAGTGCAGAGGCAGCAGATCGCCGCACTGATACCTCACGAGCCGCTAATAAGCGCGTGAGCAAAGGTATTACGGCGGGGTCTTTAATTCCTTCAACCGAAGCCGCCAAATTCATTAATCGCCATTTTTCGGCAGTCGGCGGAGGGTTAAGTAATATCTCGACTGCCGCGCCTAGCGATGCTATATCATTTTGCCAAAGCAAAGCGGCCATTGCCTGTAGTCGCAAAGAAATATCAGGATCATTGGCAGCATACCGCAACGCTTTTGTAGCCGCCTCTATATGAACATTTTTTAGCGCCTCAATAGCTTGGCTGCGTTCATTACGGGAGAGCTTTAGCATCAAGACATGCGCGACTTCTGCAACGACTCTATTAAAGGCATCTCCTTCACTAACTGATGAGTTCGGTGATGCCACGATGAAAGGGTAATACGGGTCGGAGACCATGTATTGATGTGGAGATTTCAGACGCAAGAAAAACATACCATACTGTTTGAGAGGAACTCTCCTATACGGTCCGAAGTCTGTGACTAGAAATTCAAAGTTAAGTATTGGCTGGTCAGTAAGACCTTTCAAAACTCTATCACTCCGAAGACTAGCTCCCATGCGGACAGCGGGAACGGGTTGCCCCTGCATGTCAACAGTTGTATGTTCAATCTCCCAAACTGCAATCACCTGGCCGACTATAATCTGATCCGCATTATGTGTAAGCACGGCCAAGTCAAGCGGAGGAACGGGATAGGCCTGCGCTTTAGCGAGACTAAGCAGCATGATTAGTGATGACCAAATTACGGTCGCTCTATTTACACGCATATTTCCCTCCCTATCTGGCTTATGGCACTGGTGAAACCTTGTTGGTGTGAGTGCCGTGGTCAACATATCTATACCAAGTATTAGTTTGTACTAGGACACCAGCTCCAGCCGTAGTGCTGCCAACGCGCCACTCACCATTAAAGTGGTGTACAGGGGTATTGCACAGTGGTGAACAGGGGGCTGTGGGTATTGGAAAGGGGTTGCGACTTAGCGGTTGCCCATCAATTTCGTCAGACCAACCGCTCGGTGGAACCGAAGTACCTCCTTCCCTATTATCCCTGATCCAATTCGTTCCTGAGTAATCGTTAATTACTCCCGTCGTGAAATGCTCGTTGATCGGCACATTTGAGGGTAATAGAGAGCCAAACTGATCTCTTATTTCGTATTGGACTAGGGAAATATAGCCAAAGTTGTTGCTGGGCGCATGGCCTTCAGTGACGTATGTGAATCTATAGGGAGCTAGAATAGTGATGTTAAATTGGTCAGAGACCTGTCCGTTGACTGATACCTGAATGCCAACATCGTTAGGATTGTCACTCCTACCAGTGCTCGTTATTGTTACTGTATCGGTATCCTCATTAGACAAGCTCACTTTGCTAGCTCCAGAAACGGCTTGCCAATGCCAAGAAGTCGCATCAGATGTAGTTGAGAGCGTTATCTGTGTTGCATAGCCAGATGGATTCTCTCCGTTAAACCACCACATAGTATGTGGTCCGCTTATTACAGGCCTGACCCCTACTTCGCCGTCAGCCTCTGTTTGATTCATGCCTTCGTCGATACATTCCATCCCATCCCACACATACACTTCATAGTTGATGGTGGCAGAGGCGAAGGCAGTTCCTGGGGCTAAACCCGTGAAGTCGGCATAAGTGCCATTGTCTTCCATATCTACTACGCTTGTGTCTGAACAATACCAGCCAGCAACCCATGGGCTAAATGGTCCGATGTGATTGCCGTAGGAATCGGAGTCCATCTCCCATGCAGTTTCCCCTCCCTCTTCATTGAGCGCAAGTATTAAGCCACCTGGGTCCAACCATACGTTATACATCCCCGGAGGACAGGGATCGTTGCAGCTATAGCTGCTGCTGATGCCGCGCGATAGGCTTAGCATCTCTACTCTACCAATTAAACGACCAGAGCCAGCGCCGTGTATAAACCAGCGAAACTGCCCGCCGTTGACTGAAAGAGGGATTGTATGACCTGCGGAGTCTGGAATCTGCTCGTCGCGCAGCTTGCGCAGGTCGAATGTCGCAGTCGCGCCCGCTGCCAGCTTGCGCGGATTCAAAAGGTAATGACCGCCCGGATAATTTATCTGCACGACGAATTCCGAACCGACTGGCGCGACATTCGTTATCGAAGCGATGGTCGAAACATCGCCGTCTAACCGCCAAGGGTAAGAACCCGTCGAGCCGCGCAGCGCGCCTATGTCGCGCAACGGCACGTCGTATGTTAATCCAGTAGTTTCGTCCGTGCCGTTTAGAGCGCCAACCAAACTACCCTTTTGGCCTGTGTTCATAACTTCGATACTAACGTTATCGAAATCGGAGCGATCATGTGCGGCTGCGACCAGCGGACTCAAATCAACTTGGGCAATTTCATTGGGGCTGAGTGTTACGCCTGCCAAATCAATGAAGTTATTCGCATCGCCGCTCACGGGTCGAAACCTTGGCGTTGCTAGGATGCTCTCCGTCCCTGTGTTGCGAAGCAGCATTAGTGGCTTCACGTTACGCAGCCGGAAGTTTGTAGCAAACAGATTCTGCTGCACGACGTTCACCGTATCGTAGAAGCGAATGCTGCTCGTAAAGCTTCCGTCATCCGATACGACCGCTCCCGCAAAAATCAGATTGCCGCTGCCGTCGGCGGCTGTAACTGTCGCGCCTTCTGCTTCGATGGATGCGCTATTCGCGCCGTGTTGTTCAGCATGCCTGCGGATTAGCTCAGTTCCAAAAGAAGGAATCTCGACCTGCTGAGAATCCCCATTTGAGAACTGGACGACTGCTTTAGTCGGCGTCGCTCCAGCATTCCCGATTACTATGACGGCACTGCTGTGTTCAGGCGTTGACCAGACAGCGTTTCGCACACTAGACCGATTGTCTGACAAGTTAGCAAAGAGCACGTCCACGCTATTGCCATGACCGACGCGAAGAAGGCGCAACTGTCCCCACATTTCCAGTATGTGGCCTGTGTAAGATAGCGTCATGCCGCCCATGTCGTGACGGTTACGAATGGCGGCTGGCATCAGCGTTTTCAGATCAACGGTCTTGACCTCCGCTGGTTGCATCTGAAAAGGCGAGCCAACGAAGGCTTCACCCTTCTTTGTATAGAAGGTCGGTGTTACATCTACAGCGTGAGGACTGCGACAGTTCAGGTTTATCTCCGTGCCGGATGACTCTGGTAATTCAATTATCGGCGCATAGATTGTTTGCGCTCCGACGTGCGCGCATGAAGGGCAGTGCGATGAGTCATTTCCAGGATTAGATTTCTGCTGCGAGAACTGGCGCGCGTTGGGTTGATTGCTTGCAGAAGACCCGCTTCCAAACGAAACGGTCAGGAAACTACAGAGCGCGAAAGTTAGGCTTAACGCAAAGAACTTTTTCATGGTCGTTCTCTCCTTTTTCTGGTTGAGACGCCGCCACACTCTGCGCTAAGATGCTGCTTGCTTGGAGATCAGCTTCCGTCGCCGTAGAGTGGCGGAGGTTTTGATTTCAGCTTGGCCCCGTCATTAGTTTAGCCGCTGTTGACGGGGCTATTACTTTCTACAAGTTCAAACCATTAACCCTGCTCCCGCAAAGACACATCGGCACTTGATAAGCTGGAAAAGCTTACCTGAAGGATCGTCTGGAGAGCAGTGGGAATACCCCATACAAATTCTTTCGTGAACTGATTGAAAGAAAATCGCTGGCGGGAGGCCTACACTGCGTGAGTCTCTGCGTCAGCGAAAACCATCGGAATGCGCGCAGAATATACCCCTTGCAAAGTTCGTGTCAATAAAAATCTTCGGAAAAAGCAGAATACAGAATTCAGAATACAGAAGCCAAAAGGGATAAGGCTGCGACCCGTGCTTTCTTTTATTCTGACTCTCGGAATTCTGAATTCTGTATTCTGCCTTTCTAGGAAATTTCTACGCGATGCGCGGTGTAAGTCTTACACTCCCGGACCTGATTTACACAGAGCCAGACCACGCTCTCTCGCCTCTCGCGCAGTAAAAGCTCTGTAGAATTTGTGCTCTGACAGCTTGGGGAATTTACTTCTTGTGCGGCACGAGCGTTGCGGTGTATATTGCGGGGCAAGAGAGACGGTTGGTGAATCCTCCGTCTCAAGTGGTTGCTGGGGTGAGGACAGTGACCACAAAAAATGGACAGGCGCGATACGCTTCCACGTTGTCGCGCCTGTTCGCTTTTTTTTACGCAATTTTTCAGTTTTCATCCCTTAAAATTTCGTTTCAACCCGCGCCCAGCGTGTTACAATCCGGCTTGCGGTAACTTTCAGCTTCTAATCAACGAGTTCCCC
>QHXM01000272.1 GCA_003222945.1 Acidobacteriota bacterium | reverse complement strand
CTGAGCGGCGGTAATCAGCAAAAAGTAGTTCTAGCAAAATGGCTCGCGCTCTCGCCCAAAGTTTTAATCTTCGACGATCCCACGCGCGGGATTGATGTAGGTGCAAAGGCTGAGATTTACAGTTTGATTCGTGACCTGGCGGCTGAGGGCGTCTCGCTCATTGTCATCAGCAGCGAGATGGAAGAGGTGCTTGGAATTTCGGACCGCATAGCTGTGATGCATGAAGGGAAGATAACAGGGATACTTTCGCGCGCGGAGTTTAGCGAAGAGGCTGTGATGCGCCTGGCTACAGGCGGGAAAGGATGAGTATGAAAAAAGAGATCAGACTCTTAATCCTGCTCCTTGTGCTCGGTGCGAATGTCTATCGCGCGTATAGCGCGGGCGGAGCTTTCGGTATCGTAATCTCTGTCCTGATCATTGTTGTCTTTATTATCTACAGGCTGGAAGGGATAAAAAAAGAGGCCGGACTCTCAATCCTGCTCCTTGTGCTCTGCACTATCGTGGCAATCTATAACCCGAAATTCCTGCAAGCGATAAACCTTCAGAACCTGGCTCGCCAGATTGGAGCTTTCGGAATCTTCAGCATAGGTCTAGGGCTTGTCATCATCACAGGCGGCATAGAGCTTTCAGTCGGCTCTATGATGGCGCTGCTGGGCGTGTTGCTCTCTATGATGTTGACCGAATGGGGTTGGGCAATACCGCTCGCCATCCTTGGCTGCTTTGCCGTAGCGATGAGTCTGGACTTCATGCACGGCCTGCTAATCACGCGCATGAACATGCAGCCCTTCATCGTAACTCTGTGCGGGCTACTCTTCTATAGAGGCTTAGCGCGCTTCATTACGAAAGATGAGACTAAAGGCTTTGGCACAGTTGGAGGTTTGGATTCCCTGCGATATTTAGCGAACGGCAATCTCTTCGGCATCCCTATGCCTTTCGTGCTGCTCATCATCATAAGCCTTATAACGTGGGTGCTGTTGCACTGGTCCGTTTACGGGCGCTACCTCTTCGCAACTGGCCGCAACGCGGAGGCTGCGCGCTACGCTGGCATCAATACGCGGCGCATAATCACTATGGCCTACGTTATCTCAGGCGCGCTCACGGCAATCTCCGGCATCATCTTCGCCTTTTACACAAACTCCGTTTCGCCAGCGAATCACGGGAACGCTTACGAGTTGTACGGCATCGCGGCGGCGGTCCTTGGCGGTTGCAGCCTTCGCGGCGGTGAAGGCTCTATCATAGGAATTGTGATAGGTACGGCGCTTCTACAGGTCCTGCGCAATCTGGTCAACCTTTTAGGCATTCCGAGTTCGCTGGACTTCGCAGTGATGGGCGCTGTGATTCTGATTGGTGTGATGGCGGACCAAATATTCGCAGAGCGTCGCAACCGCAGGCAGGTTATTCTAATGCGCGAGTCCGCGCGTGCAGACATGCGACCGGCGAATCCGATTGCGGCGGACCATTCCGGCGGAACGGGAGAATGAATTGCGGAATGCGGATTTCAGATTGCGGATTGAAAAAGACTAACTTTCGCTTTTCTAAATCCGCAATCCGAAATCCGCATTCCGCAATCGAAAGGCTTCTCTTTTATGGCGCACAAGGGAACATGGGAAGAGCGATGGCATCCGCTCAGAGAGGAGTGGGTGATTATTGCTGCGCACAGGCAGGACCGCCCCTGGAGCGGCGAGACAGTGGAGCGTGAGGAAGAGAAGATTCCCGCTTACGCTGAAGATTGCTATCTGTGTCCAGGCAACGTGCGCGTGAGCGGCGCGGTGAATCCTGAATATGAGAGAGTTTTCATCTTCGACAACGATCACCCGTGCGTCAGTCTGAACGCGCCCGGAGAGATTGCGCACGCGCCCGGCATCTATCGGAATCGCCCTGCGCGCGGGCTGGCTCGCGTTGTATGCTATACGCCGCGCCACGATTTGACGCTCGCAGAGCTTGAAGTTCCTGAGATTGAAAACCTGCTCGCGGCATGGCAGCGCGAGTACATGGATCTCGGCAATCACCCGGAGATAAATCATGTCCTCATCTTCGAGAACAAGGGCGAGGTCGTTGGTGTGTCGAACCCGCACCCGCATTGCCAGATTTACGCGACCAACTTCGTCTTCAAAACAATTGAGACAGAGGCACGCGCGAGCCAACGCTATTTGAGCGAGACCGGGCGCACGCTCTTTCGAGAGATAATCAATACAGAACAGCAAGAGGAGCGCCGAATAATCTGCGAGAACGAGACGGCCATTGCCTTCCTGCCATACTTTGCGCGCTATGCTTACGAAGTTTTCATTGCTCCGAAACAGACGCATCCGAGTCTGGCAGCGTTGAGCGATGCGGAGGTTCAGGACTTGGCTGAAGTGCTGCGCGAAGTGCTCATACGTTTCGATAACATGTGGCACACATCGTTCCCTTATGTGATGCCGCTGCATCAAGCTCCGACAGACGGCGGCGATTACCGTGGCTTTCATTTCCACATAGAGTTTCACCCGCCGCTCAGAAAGCCTAACCTGTTGAAGTATCTTGCAGGACCGGAAATCGGCGGCGGAAATTTTTTAAGCGACACCGCGCCCGAAGAGAAGGCGGCGGAGCTACGCGCGCAATCAATCGTGCATTACAAATCAGTATGATTTCACCCTTGACGACAGACTTACAATCTCTGCTCGAACCGATAAAGCGTTTGCACGAGATGATTCGCGGCGCTGTGGTTGAAGCTTGCGAGCGCGAGGCTGTGGAATCGCTCTCAAAGGTCGCGCGCGAAGAAGAAGGGGACACGATCTATGCTGTTGATCGCGTAAGCGAAGAGTTGTTGATTGATTTCTTCGAGCGCGAAATTGCTTCCGCTTCGCCCGTTGTATTAATCGCGGAAGGCTTGCCGCATGGACAAGTTGTGTTGCCGCGCGGCGCTATGGAGACGGACGCCGTGTGGCGCATCATAGTTGATCCAATAGACGGCACGCGCGGGCTAATGTACCAGAAGCGAAGCGGCTGGATTCTGACTGGCGTTGCGCGTAATCGTGGAGAGGAGACGAATCTTTCAGATATTGAGTTAGCCGTGCAGACCGAATTGCCGCTCGTCAAGCAGCACCTGTCAGATTGCCTCTGGGCTATGCGTGGCGAGGGCACTCGCGCAGAGCGTTTTAATCGCTTGACGAGCGAGCGAACAGAGATTCATCTGAGGCCGTCGCAGTCCGACTCAATAGCGCACGGCTATGCGCAGGTCGCAAGATTTTTTCCGGGCGCGCGTGAAGAACTCGCCGCCATTGACGAAGAGATAGTGATGGGCGCGCTTGGGCCTATTGAGGCGGGCAAGGCTCTTTGCTTCGAGGACCAATACACTTCGTCAGCCGGTCAGCTTTACGAGTTGATGAGCGGGCACGACCGATTCACGGCGGACCTGCGCCCGCTGATGGAAAGCGTTTTAAGAGCGCGCGGGCAAAAACTTGGCATCTGTTGTCATCCTTATGATCTCTCGACGGAATTGATAGCGCGCGAAGCGGGCGTGATAGTGACAGGCGTTGACGGCAAACCTCTGGATGCGCGGCTCGCAGTTGAACCCGAAGTCGCGTGGGTCGGCTACGCCAATCAACAGATTCGCGCGCAGATTGAACCGCTGCTGAGGGCCGTGCTCGCGCGTCGAGGGATAAGTGAAAAGCAGAATTCAGGAGTCAGAATTCAGAAGTCAGAATAAAAGAAGAACAAAATGGCTTCATCCTTATCCCATTCTGAATTCTGACTCCTGAATTCTGTATTCTGCTTTTATGAGAATCATTTCCGGCTCAACTCAAAACTTACGCGACACGGCGGCCTTCATAGAGTTGCTTGATTGCCTGCCGGAATATCTGCCGAATAAGGGAACGGATTTTTTTAGCCCGCAGCGCGAGTTGATTGTGACGCGTGCGCCGGGTCGGTTGGATTTGATGGGAGGTATAGCAGATTATTCAGGCTCGCTCGTTCTTGAACTGCCAATCGAAAGCGCAACTCACGCGGCTCTGCAACGGCAAGCGAATGAGACAATCGAAATCATAAGCCTTCCAGTTAAAC